>NC_009253.1:601350-902026 GCF_000016165.1 Desulforamulus reducens MI-1
AAATGGAATTAACCGCCACCAATGCGGCGGCGTACTCATTGTCCCCTTTGGCCAAATCGTTCCAAACAATCACCATTGCGATGCAGCGGGCAAGACCAATTAAAATAAGTCCAATCATATAATCAGGATAATCCCGCAGGAAGGCAATGGCTAGCACAAACATCAGGGTGGGGCCGATAATCCAGTTTTGTACCAGGGAAAGCCCCATGACTTTACCGTTTTTGAAGGCTTTGCCCATTTCTTCATATTTCACCTTTGCCAGGGGTGGGTACATCATAACAATCAGACCCACAGCAATGGGAATGGAAGTGGTGCCAATGGACATACTGTTTAACCAATCGGCAATGCCGGGAAATACATAACCCAGACCTACCCCAATGGCCATTGCTAGGAAAATCCACAGGGTTAGAAAACGGTCCAGGGTAGACAGTCTTTTTTCTGCCATATACAGAATTCCTCCTTATTCATCTTTTTCACAGACAGATTTTTTTAAGCCCATCAGTTCACAATAATTAGGGGTCTCTCGTAGGGCTGAGGGTTTGACATCAGTGGTGGTAGCTTGCAGCAATTTTCCCAGATGTTGATCTACCAGTGGATAAATCTTTTGTAAGCCACAGGCTTTCAGGGTGTACAGCACTAGCTTGCCGTGCTTGATGTTTTCGATTAAATCCGCCTGACGTAAGATTTTTAAATGGTGTGACACCGCTGGCTGGGAGATGTTTAGACCTTGCATAATTTCGCAGACGCTCAGTTCCTGCCCGGACAGCATTTGCAGGATGTTTAACCGATGGGCATCCCCCAGAGCCTTATAAAGATTCACTAACCTTTCCATATCTCACCACCTTATATATTTAAATTTTTAAATATGATTATTTATTATATTACTATTTGATGATATAATCAACTTGTTATCCGTTAACTTTTTTTAACGGTAACTTCATGTAACCTGCATTGCTTTTTGAAATTGGTTCCACTATAAATATTGAATAGTAAGTACCACTGTTGATACTGAACAAAGGAGAGAAGGTAAAAGACATGAAAATTGCCATTTTTGCAGATGTACACGGTAATTTATTGGGTTTACAGGCAGTATTGACGGATATGCGGCAGCGGGGTGTAGACGCCACCTATTGTGTGGGGGATTTGGTGGGTTATGGTCCCCGGCCCAATGAAGTAATCGATTTGCTGCGGCAGGAGAACATTCCAACCATCATGGGTAACTACGATGACGCCATTGGCAACATGCGCTTTATCTGCGGCTGTGACTATAAGAATGAACAGGCCATGAAACTGGGGGAAAGCTCCATCCTTTGGACCAAAGAGCATACCTCTGAAGAAAATAAAGCATGGCTTAGGCAATTGCCCGAGCGTTTGGAGTTTGTAGCCGGTGGATTGAAATTCCTGTTGGTACACGGCAGCCCCCGCCAGCTAAATGAATATCTTTTTGAAAACACCCCCGAAGAAACCCTAAAGCAGTTCTTAACGGAAAATCATTGTGATGTGCTGGTTTGCGGCCACACCCACTTGCCCTATCATAAGCAGGTGGACGGTGGGCATGTCATCAATGTCGGCAGCGCCGGCAAGCCCAAACACGGCAATGCCAACGTGGGCTATGCTCTAGTGGATGTGACCGAAGGAAGCTTGCAGGTGGAGTTTATTCAGGTCCCCTATGATTTTGAGCAAACAGCCAGGGAAATCGAGGACGTGGGCCTGCCGAAGGAATTTGCTGAGATTATTCGCACTGGGAGGGCCTAAGAATTTACGTAATGGGGCTTTTTATATTCATTCTAACCGCATCAACTGGTTTTATCGCAGAAAGTGTTATATAATAATATTAGAATGAAGTAGGCGGTGACGTGATGCAAGAAAAAATAGCCCAACGAAAAGCAGATATATTCAAAGCCATTTCTCATCCCACCCGTATCCGCATTTTAGATTTGCTCAGTGATGGGGAGCATTGTGTGTGCGATATCTTTGAAGGTCTCAACGTGGAACAGGCCAATACTTCCCAGCACCTGTCGGTAATGAAAAAACAGGGCATTTTGCAGAGCAGAAAAGAGGGGCTACGGGTGATCTACAGCATCAAAAACCCGGAAGTCATTGAGATGCTGGAATTGGCCAATCAAATCCTAAAAAAACAAGCGAAAGAAGCCATGAGCGCCTTTGCAGGCGTAGCAGAAAAATAGTGTGACAGCACTCCACAGATTTGTGGGGTGTTTTTTTGCACTTTCCGGCTGCTGCCTTCACCCTTGACAGCCCCGGCACCGGCTCCGTCCTGTGGCAAGAAAAACGGGAGGTTGTCAAGTATGCTAAGAAAAGTGCTGTCCAAAGTAGAAGAAGGTCGCTTCGCCCGCGCCCTGGTGGGCCTGCAGCAAGGCTGGCAGTTTGAAGTCAGGCACCGGGTGTTCGTCCAGCGTGGAGTTGAAGTCTCCGGCTACGTCAAATATGCAGGCAAGAAGTTCGGCGTCACCATCCAGCCCACCGGCTGCTTCTGCAGCTGCGAGGATGCCCTGGTGCGTAAGGTCCTGTGCAAGCACATCGCCTTCGTGGCGATGGCCGAGCTGGACCTTGATTATCTGTAATACAACCCCTGTAGGTTGCGGTTGGTTGTTGCTACGGTTATATCTTACTCTAATGTGAATGAATAATTTTATTTCCCTGGGTAACATTAACAAAAAATAAACTCTTATAAAAGGAAATAAAATGGTAGACCACTTAGAGATAATAAATCAAGTCAAAAATATAGAGGTACTTACAAAAAAAGGATATATTACAAACCTTAGAAAGTACCACTCATAAAGAGGCTTTGCAAAAGCTACTGTAGCTAATCACCTAATTTGACGGCTAATTTCTCACTAGTTCTTTACCCCCTTGAGCCGTCCGGGCCATCAAAGCCTCATCAAATAATCGCTTGGCTTTTGTAATGGAGAATGGGGTCTCTTCACCTAAGTGGCGCAGCAGTTCCCCTGACAATTGAACCAACGTCTTACCTTTTGCTTGCTGGCGTATCACCTTCTCCTGAATATCAAAAGATATTGGGTGATGTTCTTTTAAAAAAGCCGGAAGTAGGGCAGTGGTTTTTCTACAATTGGGATTGGGGCAGATAAATCGATAGATAGGAATATGAGACTGATCCTCCGGAGTATAGGCATGTCTGTTGTATTTACCATGCCGATGTAACATTACTTGAATTAAGCAGTGGGGACAGACTTGGGGACGGAGGTGTTCCGGGCAACCATTAGCAAATAACTGAAGATAGGTCTCGACAGTCAAGTGTTCTTCTATTAAAATCATTATGTGTTGATTTTGGGAAGAGGGAACTGGCTGGTGGGCCATATGGTTCCCTCTTCTTATTTTCTTTCCTCCTGATTGATTGGCATGTGCCATTAGTTCGCACACACTAATCATTATCCAGGGTAACCGCCACTCTTGGCAAGAAAAAAGCGCCACTTTACCGACATGTAAAGTTAGCGCCGACAATATAAACGGATAGCCCTCGCTCCTAAAAGGCAAAGCCCCCCTAGCTAAGGTGGGCTTTGCCATCCTAGGGCAACCGTTGACGCTTCCGTTGCTATGGGAGCGGTTGAAGGAGGTGGGCAATTGCAATGGATGATTGTTTGGGGCAGTGGCCCGCCCTGGCAAGGGTGGAAGATGCCACCTAAAGATTAGTAGTATGAAATGCTGTCTATCTTCCTAACATTCTTGATGTTTGATATAATTTTTCTAAATAAATGTATAACAGTTATCAAACCAGTTAGTAAGGGGAATATAGTAATATGACTGTACCCACAGACCACGACAGGCTGTTCAAAGAACTACTGGAAAATTACTTTGTTAAATTTATGGAGCTATTTTTTAAAGAGGCCAGTTATTTCATCGACTTTTCTCACCTAAAATTTCTTTCTCAAGAAGTTTTCACTGATGTAACCGTAGGAGAAAAACGGGCCATAGATATTTTAGTAGAAACTAAGCTGAAGGATGAAAAACAGGTTATCCTGGTGCACGTTGAATCACAGTCCTATGTGCAAAAGGAATTTGCCGAAAGAATGTTTATTTATTTCAGTCGCTTGTACGAGAAATATCGCTGCAAGGTATTGCCCATCACCGTTTTTAGTTACGATAAAATGAACGATGAACCGGATACTTTTGAACTGGGATTTTCATTCCTGGATGTGCTCAAATTTAACTTCTACAAGCTGGAATTAAGAAAGCTCAACTGGCGGGAATTTATCAAAAGTAACAACCCAGTGGCAGCGGCTCTACTAAGTAAAATGGGCTACCGAAAAGAAGAAAAGGTTCAGGTGAAGTTAGAATTTCTGCGCATGTTAACAAGGCTCAAATTAGACCCAGCAAGAGCTGAACTTATCGGGGGATTTTTCCACAGCTACTTGAAGCTGAACCAACAAGAAGAGGAACAATTTGAGCAAGAAGTAAGACGTTTGGGTAAAAAGGAGGCGGAGATCATTATGCAAATAACCACTCCCTGGCATGAAAAGGGCCGAATGGAAGGAAAATTGGAAGGTCAATTAGCTCTTGTTTTAAGACAATTGAAAAAGCGTTTTGGAGAAGTACCTGAGGATATAGAGAAGTTAATTAAATCTCTAAACACTGATAAGCTTGAAGAAGTTGGAGAGGCATTGTTTGATATTAATAATATAGATGAATTGAGAAAAATGCTTCATTAGGCACGTTAAAACAAAAGCTTTGGAAAGTAAAAAGGTGGGGGTGGTAAATTATGCAATTTACCACCCCCTGGCATGAAAAAGGATAAAGAGAAGGTCAATCTCAACTTATATTAAGGCTATTAAGGAAAAAATTTGGCGAGGTCCCAACAGCTTTGGAACAAACAATCATGACACTTAATGTTGAAAGGCTAGGCGAAGTGGGCAAAGCCATATTTGAAGTGAACAGCATCGATGAGATTTTTTCAGAAAAACTTCGGAATACTTAGGAAGTGCTTTCCGAAGTTTAATTTTATAGATATTGTCTGATTCATCAACAGTGGTGAAAGCTGCAAGTATGATTAATATAAAACCGTTGGTAAGAGAAGATGGACGAAGCATTTTTTGTAAAATTCTATATTTCTATTTGCGCTATTCGTGGTTCTATTTGTGGTGTTTGAATTGTAACTGAGAACTTCGATAAAATTTCTATGAAAGATTTTCCGAGGCGAGGCTATAGGTTGTTTCTATCTTAATAACATGAGAATAGCATCTATCCCACCCCTGATGGGGCGGGTGTAAATATAAAATCATCGTAGAGCGAAATATTAGTAATACGAAGGGAAGCAAAATTTGCATTGAAACCCCTCAAAATAGGGCAAAAAAGAAGCCTTGATTTATAAGGCTTCACAGGCTCCCACTAAATCCCGGAATATACGTTCGTACGACTTAAAATCCTGCGGTGGCAACACCGTGCCGGTTCGACCCCGGCTCCGGGCACCAATAAAATCAAGGGATCAGGAACTTACCTGATTTCTTTTAATTTTAGCGCATTGTCAATTGACGGCTTAAAAATACAATTTAGTTTATCAGCACTCTCCTTGTCCATATCCTCAAGGACGTGCTGATATTTTTTTGTCATGAGTAAATTGCTGTGGCCCAGCCTAGCGGAGGCCTCTCTTTCTGTTATGCCATACCTAAGCATCATTGTCCCATTAAAATGTCGTAAGTCGTGCAGCCTAATATGGGGAAGCTTATTTCTTTCTAAAAATTTCTTAAAGGACCGGCTAACACTACCAGGGTTGTAATCAGTAACGTCTGGTTTTGTAAGAATTTTTCCTATCCCTCTCAGTCTTTTGAGGGCCAGTATTATACCGCTTGGAACATTTTTTCGAATAAGTAAGTCCAAATAGGTGGACATTAATAGTATGTAACACAGTAAAACTAAGAAGAATGAGCCTATTTTTATAATTTTGTTTATAATATTAACTATTATACTAGGTTGTTTTTATCGTGTTTTATTATATTCGTAAATAGAATATCCTAAGAGGACAACAGAAATCCTTAAATTCAAATGACACTGATCTATAGTAGCCTGGGTAGACGACCTCCACAGAGCTGTGGAAGATCTGTCATGATTATAAGTAACATGGATTATTACATTTTGACCAAAGAATAAGTGGTGATTAAAATGGCGTTTGAGCCCTGGTTGATTTTAATCAGAACTGGTTTTGCTTTTATAACCCTGCTAATTGCAGCTAGAATCTTAGGTAAACAAACAATCGCTCAGATGACGTTCTTTGATTTTATTGCTGCCATCACCATTGGAGCAATTGGGGCGGGATTTGCCTATCATATTGAAAAAAACCCTTTTAATGTTCTACTTTCCCTTCTTTCATTTACCACCATTGTTTATATAACATCTTACTTATCTTTAAAAAACAAACTTGCAAGAAAAATTTTTGCTGGTGAACCAACTATGGTTATTCAAAATGGTAAAATTTTAGAACATAACATGTTTAAAATGCGCTACGACCTGGATCATTTAAATCATCAATTACGACAAAAAGGTATTTTTGATATTGGTCAGGTGGAATTTGCTATAGTTGAACCTAACGGGGAGTTAAGTGTCTTTAAAAAGTCACAATATAGACCGTTAATTCCGGCAGATTTGAAAATACCCACTAAATATGAAGGACTAGCAATTGAACTTATTATGGACGGGCAGGTCATTGAAAAAAACCTACGAGAAAACAATCTTTCAATGGAATGGTTAACCACAGCCCTATCTCAACACAGAATCACCGATCTTAAAGATGTAGCCTACGCTTGCCTAAGTACCAACGGCACTTTATATTTTGACTTATACAAAGATAAAATTACCAATCCAGTGGACAAGGGGTAAATTTTAGTGTTAATTTATCTGAAGCAATAATTAGGGCTTACTGAACGGATCGCAACTCTAATATAAATCAAGGATTTAGAAGCACAATTGCCGAAATAAGGTGCAGGGAAAATGCGGCATAGGCTGCAAAAATTGTGCACTTGGAGGAAAAAATGTTCCGTAAACTGGAAAAACAGCTGTATCTTGAGGAGTTCGTACTTCCCTTTGAAGGTAAACTTAGAGCCGACAATCGTTGGGTTAAATTAGCTAAAATTATTCCCTGGGATACCATCGAAGGCCGCTACGCTAAACTTTTTAAGGGTAACCGTGGACAGGTAGCCAAACCCGTTCGGATGGCCCTCGGTGCTCTCCTTATCTAAGATAAGTGTAGGTATAGTGACCGTCCCTCATGGTGCATTTCCGTAAGCGTTTTGATGCAGAAACGCTAAAAGCTATCAATGAAGAGATTTGCAATGCTGCCAGGGTAGCTGAAGATAAAAAGGGTGACGATGATAATAGGCCCGAACCGCCCTCCGGCGGCAATAAAGCTGGAGTGGGAGAATTCACCAACCCAGAAAGAAAGGCTTCTTCCTTCGAGACGTATCATAAAAGCCAAGGTAAGCTCATCCTGGACGCTACCTGTGCCCCGGCAGATATACGCATCCTACTGACATCTCCTTGCTTAACGAAGCCAGGGAGAAGTTGGATGACATTATAGACTAGAAGACCACGCACTTATCTCCAAATCGCTCGTAAAGCCTATCTTAGCTTTGTCCGCAACCGAAAACCCGGGAAAAGTCTATCAGAAAAGCTATCGTCCAACAGTTACGCTATGTTGGTCGCAACCTGCGTGCTGTAGACCGACTGCTTACTATGGCTGGCGATGGGCATGGTCTGGGCAGCATAATCTGGCTTTTGTCGGGTCACCATTTTGGTGTTTTTGTTAAAAAACGGATTGGTTCAAAAGCCCTAATTAAGGCTATTCTGGATTACAGCAAAAACCTTAAGGAATGATATTTGAACTTAGACTGGAGGTAAATGACCTTACCCCGTCAGGCAAACAGAAGCCATATGAGGATATCCACAGCGACATTTACGAGTCGTTTGACGATTACGACCTATTTGAGTGTGAATAACCTTATAGAGGTCAGGTAGCCTGTGGAGCAAAATCATACAATCCAATCAAATGCTCCACAGGCATTTCTTTAATCTAAAGTGGCTCAGTTTTTTCTTGATAATTGCAAACTCTCGGGCTACCGTAGGTTTGACGGCTTTTACTCTAGAGCCTCGGATGTTTTAGGGCTTAATTTGAATAAGTGTTTTATGTTCCCTCAGACGGATGGTTTGGGGGAATTTTCTATTTGATGGGGGTGCGGTGTCAGGTACCGGGGTTTTTAGTGGCACTTGATCGTTGGCAAAATTTTGTTACTTATATTCGGGTTCCAAAAGAGCTAAAATTTTATCTTGTTTCTCTATGTGTAAAAGAAGAATCTACTTTCTGTCAAAAAATTTTTACAAACCATATAAACCTCTCGATGACAGCCTATAATAGCCCGACAAAAATATTTTACTTGTAAAAATTTTTTTACAAAAAACATAACTAAGTTTATTTTGCTTTACTAATTTTATAATCAAAACACATATATAAGGCATAATTTCGTGAAAAAATTGCTCTTTTTTGCACGAAGAGTGTCGAAAATATGGCACGGGTTTTGCACTGTGATGTTTTTGACGAAGAGAAACCATGGTTTTGTTTTTTGTATTTTGTATTACAAGGATTTATTCATCTGAAGGGGGTGGAAATCAGGCAATAGTCATGTGAAATGATCAACAATATGATGGATGTTGTATTTGCGTAAGGCGTGAATTGAATTATTCATGGAATTCAAAAATGGCTGAAACGTGAGGGGTGTTCAAGTAAGTATAAGTCAAAGGCGCAAAACTGGTAGTGGGAAAAACGATTATTTAAAAAGATGAGGACTCGTAATAAGGATAAGGGGAAGGAAGTCGAACTATGTCGGAACAGAAGAAACTGAAGATCGATCATATAATATTTTGGCCGCCATTATTATTAATATCCATTGTTTGCGCATTAATTATTAAGGATCCCGTGAGAGCAAATGAGATATCGAATAAAGCTCTGACCTGGACCACAGACAAACTTGGTTGGGCCTTTGAATGGTACGTAGTTATTCTTTTCGTTATTTCTATGTATCTAATCTTTGGTAAGTATAAAGATAAAAAGTTTGGCGAGGGTGAGCCAGATTTTAAAACCAGTACATGGTTAGGAATGATTTTCACTTCAACCTCAAGTGCTGCGCTTATTTATTGGGCAACCATTGAATGGTACTACTACATGCAAACCCCTCCCTTTGGGGCTGAACCATTTTCGGTTGAAGCGGCACAGTGGGGGTCAGCTTATGGTATGTACCACTGGGGGCTTATCCCGTCCGCTATGTATGTTGTAGTTGGAACAGCAATCGGTTATAACTTCTTTGTTAAAAAAAGGAATGTTGTTAAGCCCAGTAGTGTGTGTGGAATTTTAGGCAAACATAAAGACGGATTGACGGGTAAAGTTATCGACATCCTTTATATTATCGGAATGGTTGCAGGAGTAGGTACATCGTTAGGTTTAGGAACTCCCCTTGTTGCTGAACTACTCTCCAAGATTTTCGGAATAGAGCATACGTTATCCTTGGATGGTTGGATTCTCGTTGCTTGGATTGCTTTATTCTCCACAAGTGTTTATTTGGGATTACAGAAAGGGATTAAAGTACTTAGCGATATAAGAGTGTATTTAGCTTTTGGAGTTATTATTTTTGTCGCTGTATTTGGTCCTACGTCATATATTCTAAACGGTTTTACTGATGCCCTTGGAACGATGCTACAGAATATTGTAAGAATGTCCCTCTATACAGATCCCTATGGGAAGTCTGGGTTCCCACAAGGTTGGACTATATTTTACTGGGCTTGGTTCCTAAACTGTGTTCTCACGTATTCAATTTATCTTGTACGAATTTCCAAAGGGAGAACGGTTCGTGAATTCGCAGCTGCAGTATTAGGGGCTATTGTTCTGGGAGAAATGGTTTTCTTCGCGGTGTTTACTAACTATGCTATGTTTGCACATTATGAAGGACTAGTGGACCTGGCTAAGATAATGGAACAATCTGGTGCAGCTCGGGCCATTGTTGAAATTTGGGCTACCCTGCCTTTAAGTATAGTGCTTTTACCTGTACTACTCATTTACTCTTTCGTCTCTACAGCGACGTTCATTAACGGTGTTGCTTATACTTTGGCAATGGTTACGACTAAAGAAATCACAGAGAATGATGAACCCTCAAGGTTAAATCGGGTGGTATGGGCATTGCTTCTCGGTTCATTAGCAATTTCTCTTCTGATGTTAGGCGGACTAAAGCCTTTACAAACGGCCTCAGTTTTAGGCGGCTTACCTATGATGATTGTTTGTATTATTATCCCAATTTCGTTTTTCAAAGAAGTTAAAAATGGCTGGGTATTCGCAAATAAAGATAAAAATTAAGATCAGAAAGCAGCTTAAGGTGCTTTCTATGCATTAGTAAAGTCTATGTCATGGTTGGAAGAATATGGCAGATATGTTCTGAAACAAGTCCTTAAAATAAGATACGGCATAACTGCATATCAGAATTACAGTGTTCCTCTGCTAAGTGACAGGTGGAAATCAAAAAAATTGGAGGGTTAAATAATGGATTTTAGACTTACAGACGAGCAAGAATTAATAGTTGCGGGAATTCGAGAGTTGATGGCCAGAGAAAACTGGGACAGTTACTTTGCGGAATGTGATGCCAACAGCCAGTATCCGGAAAGATTTGTCAAGGAACTGGCCGATATGGGTATTGACAGCCTTTTATTACCTGAAGAACATGGTGGTTTTGATGCGGGTTTGGTAACTGTAACAGCTGTTTGGGAAGAACTTGGAAGATTGGGTGCACCTACCTATGTATTATATCAGTTGCCTGGATTTAATACGGTATTGCGAGAGGGAACCCAAGAACAAATTGACAAGATTATGGCTTTACGCGGTACCGGCAAGCAAATGTGGAATTCGGCCATTACTGAACCAGGAGCCGGATCAGATGTTGGCAGTCTTCAGACCACGTACACTCGAAAGGACGGGAAAGTATATTTAAACGGACATAAATGCTTTATCACAAGTGGAGCAGGGGTTCCCTATCTAGTGGTTATGGCTAAGGACTCCGAAAACTCTAAGATTTTCACAGAGTGGTTTGTGGACATGACTAAACCCGGTATTAAAATAGAGAAGCTTCCAAAGTTGGGTTTAAGAATGGATAGCTGCTGCGAAATTTATTTTGACAATGTTGAACTTGAAGAAAAAGATATGTTTGGTAAAGAAGGCAACGGTTTTCAACGGGTTAAAGAGGAATTTGATTTTGAACGCTTCCTGGTTGGATGCACCAATTATGGTACTGCCCTGTGCGCTTTTGAAGATGCGGCCAAATATGCCAACCAGAGAGAGCAATTTGGAGAAAAGATCGGAAGGTATCAATTAATTCAAGAGAAGTTTGCACATATGGCAATTAAGCTCACCAATATGCGGAATATGTTATATGAAGCTGCATGGAAGTATGATAATGGAATAATGGGATCGGGTGAAGCAGCAATGTGTAAATATTATTGTGCCAATGCAGCTTTTGAAGTGGTTGACCAAGCGATGCAGGTTTTAGGCGGCTATGGTATCGCTGGTGATCATCGTATTAGTAGATTTTGGCGGGATCTTCGTGTGGATAGAGTTTCTGGAGGAACCGATGAAATGCAGATTCTTACCGCCGGCAGACAGGTACTCAAAAAGTATAGATAATCATTAAGGGACTTTTTATAGCAGCAAGCGTATAGTATAAGTTTTTCAAGCGAACGAGAGGAGGTAACAGCAATTTATGTCAAAAGGAACCAGTATGCCTGTTTTTGGTAATTTACATGGATTGAAAGTAGTATACTCTGCAGTTGAAATTGCTGGACCCTTTGCGGCACAGTTAATGGCAGAATGGGGAGCAGATGTTACCTGGATTGAAAATACATTTAACGGTGATTCAATGAGGGATACGACGTATGTAAAAGAAGTAGATCGTCGGAATCAGCGCAGTATATCACTAAATGTCTTCTCAGAAGAAGGAAGAGAAGTATTCTTAAAAATGATTGAAGAAGCCGATATCTTTATTGAATCAAGTAAAGGACCAGCTTTTGCAAAGCGTGGCATTACAGATGAATTGTTGTGGAAACACAATAAATCCCTAGTAATTGTTCATGTTTCCGGGTTTGGCCATTATGGGGTAGAGGACAGAGTGAACAGGGCAGCTTACGACCAAACAGCCCAGGCATTTAGTGGGTACTTAAGTCAAAATGGAACGCAGGAACAACCCATGATTGCTTCCCCTTATAGTGGTGATTATTTCACTTCACTTATGATAGTGGGATCATCCCTGGCGGCCCTTTATAAGGCTCAGAAGACTGGCATCGGAGAGAGCATAGATATGGCCATGTATGAAGTTCTGCTTCGCGTGGGGTCATATTATATGACGGATTACCTCAATGCCGGAATAACCTATCCGCGTGCAGGGGCCAGACATCAGAACTTATGCGGTATCGGCGTATATAAATGTAAAGATGGCTTCCTTAGTTTATGTCTTTATGGGGCGCCACAGAACAAGGCTATTCTAGAAAGGATCGGACTGGGTCATCTTTGGGGGACTGATGAGTATCCCGAAGGCACTACTGCACTTTGGCTTGATAGTCCAAAAGCAGATCTGATACAACAAAAAATAGAAGAATACCTTTTGTCCCAGCCAGTAGATGAAGTAGAAAAAGACTTTTCTGACTTAAAAATTGCGGCTAATAAGGTTATGACTATTGAGGAAATGGTAAATCATCCCCATTATTTAGCCCGTGAAAATTTCATAGAATGGGAAAATGTTGAAGGCAAAAAGATCAAAGGTCCCAACATATTCCCTAAATTCAAAAAGAATCCGGGCCAAGTTTGGCGGCCTATGCCAACGCTGGGGATGGATACTGAAGACATCTTAACTGATTTAGGTTATTCAGCCGAGCGTATACAGGAACTTTGTGACAAAGGAATTATTAAAAAGAGCTAATAACAGACGGGCTATACAGAGGGACGAGGTGCATTGGCTTAGTGATTAAGTGCACCTCGTCCAAAAAAAGATCTACTATATTGTGTTACAAATTACTAAATGATTAAGAAGGTGGAAATATGAGAGTTATTACATGTTGTAAGGCGGTACCTGAAGAACAGGATATTGTCGTTGCAAAAGATAGACAAATATCATTCGAAAAAGCAGAATGGAAGTTTGGTCCATATGATCTGAATGCCGTAGAAGCAGGCAAACAAATTGTTGAGGCTGTAGGGGGCCAATTATCCGGTTTGTGTGCCGGGGGGAAAATTCTAGATAATTCAAAACTGAAAAAAGATATTCTTTCCAGAGGTCTGGATGACCTATATGTGGTGATGGATGAAACCATGGAACAGGCTGACACCTATCAGTCAGCTAGAGTATTGGAAGCTGCAATTAAAAAAATGGGTGACTTTGATCTGGTTTTGTGCGGAGTAGGTTCGTCTGATTTGTATGCACAGCAGGTTGGTAATCAATTAGGTGAATTATTAGGCCTACCTGTTGTCAATGCTGTCAATAAAATTACGGCTCAGGGAGACAAGGTCATTGTTGAACGGGCGCTGGAAGATGCCATTGAAGTTCTAGAGATATCCTTACCGGCAGTCCTGTCTGTTACATCTGAAATAAATGTCCCACGGATCGCAGGGATGAAAGATATTATTGCGGCCAATAAGAAACCAGTGAAAAAATTTAATCTGTCTGAGATCGAAGTTGCAGATATTCAACCGTCCAGTATGGTATTGAGTACGCTGGCACCTGAACAGGTGGACCGCCGGTTAAATATCCTGGAAGGCGAATCCGACGAAGTTGTGGATGCTTTTGTGAAGCTGCTTAGTGCTGAATTAAAGTAATTGGAAAAAAGAGGTGAATATTTCATGACTGTAAATAATGTTTTTGTAATAACCGATAATCAAAATGCCGTAGCTGAGCTCTGCAGTGGAGCACGCCAACTTGGTGATCAGGTATCTGTTGTTTTATTTGGTGATAAAAATCAAGCGGCAGAAGCCATCGCATTAGGGGCTGACCAGGTATACTTGTTTGGACAGTCTGGGGACTCAGTAATGATTGAAGCATATTCCAAATCCATTGCCGAATTGCTTCATGCAGAAAAGGCAGACTTAGTGATGGTCTATTCTTCCGTACGCGGCAAGCTAATTGCCGGACGGATTGCATCTCAATTGGGAACCAGTGCTTTGTCTAATATATCGGAGTTTACCGTAGAGGATGGCAGCATTATCGTGAAACACATGGTATACGGTGGTGCAGCCATCAGAACAGAAAAAGCGTTATCAGATACAGTTGTTGTAACGGTAGGAACAGGTGTATTTGAGGCAATGTCTAAGGATGCAACAAGACAGGGTAAGGTGATCGAGGTCAACCCAGATGTTGACAATGCTGGAATTCGTGTTCTGGAAACTCGACCCAAACAGGGTGAATTAGTAAATCTAAGTGCTGCCAAACGGGTTGTTGGCGTCGGCAGAGGCTTTGCAAGCAAAGATGATCTGAAAATGGCGGAAGAACTTGCCGCTTTAGCTGGAGCTGAGATGGCGTGCAGCCGACCAATCGCTGAAGGCGAAAAGTGGATGAGCAAGGAGCGCTATGTTGGGGTAACCGGCGTTGTCCTGAAGACAGATATTTATATTGCCATTGGCATATCAGGTCAAATTCAGCACATGGTAGGTGTGAATCAAGCAAAAACATTGGTGGCCATTAACAAGGATAAAAATGCACCGATTTTCAAACATGTTGATATTGGCCTGGTTGGGGATATATATAAGGTTCTGCCGCAAATCATTGAGAAAATCAAAGCGTAGAATTAAAGGGTTTATTTGTGTTGCTGAGAGGCTGATACCGGCTTCTCAGTAACATCTTAAAATAGATTCGGCCGGAAAGAAGACAAGCTCTAAGGCTACCGCATCAGGATATCTATAATAAATCAAGCACGACTATTTGTAGGGGTGATAAGCATTGAGCGAGAACGGATTTGACGCCATTATTGTGGGAGGAGGCCTTGCCGGCTCTACTGCGGCTTATGTTTTGGCACAGGAGGGTTTGGAGGTTCTACTCATTGAAAAAGGTAATTACGGTGGTTCCAAAAATATGACTGGAGGTCGCCTCTACGCTCACAGTTTAGAAAAAATAATTCCCAACTTTGCAGAGGAAGCACCGGTCGAGAGAAGAGTTGTCAGAGAGCGTATCAGCATGATGACTGAAAAAGATGCGGTAACTATGGATTATCATTCTCCCCGCTTGGCTGAAACAGGCAGTGATTCTTATGTGGTTATGCGTGGTAAATTTGACCGCTGGCTCTTTGACAAGGCAGAAGAGGCAGGAGCAATGGTTGCAGCGGGAATTAAGGTAGACCAATTAATTGTGGAAAATAATCAGGTCACAGGTGTTATCTGTGGCGGTGAGGAAATGAGGGCCAATGTAGTAATTTTGGCAGATGGTGTAAATTCTATATTAGCTGAAAAAGCAGGCTTAAGAAAAAGGGTTAAGCCTTCTCAGGTTGCTGTGGGAGTCAAGGAAATCTATGAGCTGCCGGCAAAGGTTATTGAGGATCGCTTTGGCTTAACAGGTGATGAAGGTGCCGCATGGTTATTTGCTGGCTCTCCCAGCAATGGGCTGGTTGGTGGAGGCTTCCTGTATACAAACAAGGAAAGTATTTCTATTGGCTTAGTTATGGGTCTTGAGCATATAGGAGAAAGCAACAAAACAATAGATGAGATGCTTGTAGCCTTTTCCAATCATCCCGAAGTAGCTCCTTTAATTAAGGATGGCAAACTTCTTGAAAGAAGTGGCCATGTTGTACCTGAAGCAGGCTTGTCTATGGTATCAACCTTGTATGGTGACGGCTTCCTGATTTGTGGCGATGCAGCAGGCTTTTGTTTAAACATTGGTTATATGGTAAGAGGAATGGATTTGGCTATTACCTCAGGGGAGTTGGCAGCAAAGGCTGTTCTTGTAGCAAAAGAAAAGGGCGATTTTAGTTCAGCCTCCCTCAAAAGTTACAAGGAAATGCTGGATAAAAGCTTCATAATGAATGACCTATCTGTTTATAAGAATTTTCCTGCGTTTATGGAAAATCCTCGTATTTTTAACCAATATCCTACTATGGTATCAAATATTATGGCAGAGATGTTTGTGGTTGACGGAAAGCCTGCCGTTCCATTACGGAAGAAAGTTATGAAGCATTTAAAGACTGTTGGCCTTATTAATCTGGCCAAGGACGGACTGAAGGGAGTGAAATCTGTATGAGTATAACCGTTGAGGAAAAACTGGGAGTCAATAAATATTTTGTTGATGAAGGGAATGCCCATATAGAGATAGACCCTGCCTATCCTGATATGAAGGAGAAAATGAAGCTTGTAAATGCCTGTCCGGCAGGCTTGTACAAGCTCAATGAAAATGAAACCTTATCCTTTGATTATGCCGGCTGTCTAGAATGTGGTACTTGCAGAATCTTGTGTTTAGGCACAGTTGTAAAGAAATGGGAGTTTCCTGAGGGCACAATGGGTGTAGAATTCCGATACGGATAATCAATAAGCAATCATATTTAAATGATAATGATGATTTATACGGGTTAGTGGAGAAGAGATCAGAAATTTATTCAGCATCTGTTCATTACTATAGATATGATTATGTTAAGAGGCGACAGAAAATGGATATAGTAGGAAACAAGACTTTGCGAGATATGTGGGATGAGCTGGCCCGGATTTATAGCGAAAAAACTGTCTTGATCTTTGAGGACCGCAACGGCAGTATTAGTGAATATACCTATTCACAGCTTAATGAAGAAATTAATAAGACGGCTAATCTTTTTCTCGATTTAGGAATACAAAAGGATGAAAAGGTTGCTATTCAGCTCCATAACTGCCCTGAATTTTTGATGTGTTGGTTTGGGCTTGCAAAAATCGGAGCTGTTTTGGTTCCTTTAAACACACACTACACACAAGAAGAATGTGGATATATTCTTAAAAAGTGTGATGTTGCTACCGTAGTTATTGAAGAAGAGTTTTTACCTATTTATGATCGAAGTAGACCAAACAAAGATATTAGTATTAAAAATATATTGTTGGCAAGAAGCGAAAAACAAATTCCCGGTACCATAAACTTTAAGGAAAATAAGGGAAAACAGCCCGGGGAATTGAAGGAGTTAAGACCTTTAAGCAGTGACGATGTTGCGGAAATCTTGTTTACATCGGGTACAACATCAAAGCCAAAGGGCGTTGTTCTTACCCATTGTAATTTGTTATATGCAGGTATTTTTACTTCTTGGCAGGGTGCGTTCAGGTATGATGACCGTTATTTAAGTATTGAACCTGCTTTTCATGTTGATTTTCAGCTTACTGCCTTAATGCCCGTCCTTACTGTTGGTGCCACTATGATTGCAGTGGAAAAATACAGCGCCAGTAGGTTTTGGAAGCAAATCTGCAAATATAAGGCAACCATCACACAGGCTATGCCAATGATGCTTCGAACAATGATGCTACAGCCTCAACAGGAATGGGAAAAAGACCATTGTATTCGGCAATTTTTCTTTTTTCTTGCTCTTACTAATCAGGAAAAGGATGCTTTTGAAGAGCGCTTTAATGTGCGATTGTTTAATTCCTACGGCTTAACCGAGTCTCTCGTTGGAGTAATCGGCGATTTTCCATTCGGAGAAAGAAAATGGCCTTCTATAGGCAGACCGGGATTATCTTATGAGGCAAAAATTGTTGATGAGGAAGGCAATGAGGTTCCTCCTAATACTATCGGGGAGATCTGTATAAAAGGCGTACCCGGCAGAACTATTATGAAGGAATATTATAAAGATGCGGAAGCAACAGCAAAGACCTTGAAGCCCGGGGGATGGATGCATACAGGGGATAAGGGCTATGTTGATGAGTCAGGCTGGTTTTATTTTGTTGATCGTAAAGTAAATATGATTAAAAGATCGGGAGAAAATGTTTCTGCTACTGAAATTGAAAATATCCTCATGTGTCATCCCAAAATTGCTGAAGCAGCGGTAATAGGGGTGCCTGATCCTATTCGTGACCAGGCAGTAAAGGCCTTTATTGTGTTTAAAGAGGGTGAAGAGCTTAGTACTGAGGAGATCTTGGAATATTGCAGAGGTCGTATGGCTAAATTCAAAGTGCCGTCCTTTATAGAAATAAGGACCTCTTTTCCCAGAACCTGCACATGTAAGGTACAAAAAAAAATGCTGTCATAAAAAACAAACAGAAAAGGAGGGTTAACACAGACTGTTAACACAATCGTAATGATGACTCCCTTTGCAAGGATTATGTATTAAATAGAAAGGATGATTAAAAGTGGCAATTAAAATGGAAATGGTTGGGCAAACATTTGGACCTTTTGAACGTGACTACGATTTCAGAGATTTAATTCTTTTTGCGCTTGGCTGCGGTGCTGGCGTCGATGGCAAAACTGATTTGGAATATGTTTACGAAAAGGATTTAAAAATTCTTCCCATGTTTGCAGCAATGCCCATCGTGGACAGTGAAGTCACTAAAACCATCGATTATGGCTATAATTATGCAGGGTCACTCCATTGGGGATTCGATTTACAATTTCATAAGCCGATGACAAAATTGTCAGGCAAATTAAGTACACATGTACTGCTTAAGGGGTTATATGATCGTGGAGCCGATAAAGGTTTGTTAGCACAGCATATAGGAGAAACCTATGATGAAACAGGTGAAAAAATATTTACCAACGAAAGCTGGGATTGTTTAATCTATGATGGCGGTTTTGGAGGTCCGAAACCACCGAAGGATATAGTGGAAATTCCAGAAAGAGAACCCGATTATGAGATTGAGGAGCGGATTCCTGAGAATCAGGCACTTATTTACAGATTGTCAGGGGATTATCACCCTCAACATATTGATTGGGAATATGCCAAAGCAAATGGTCAAATGAAGCCAATTCTTCACGCCGTGAGTTTTGCTGGAGTTGCTTGCCGTCATTTCATTAAAACATTTATTCCTGGAGAACCTGAGAGGTTAACCCGTTTTAAAACTCGTATTACAGCTTCACTCCTTCCTGGGGCAACCCTTAAGACTCAAATGTGGAAAATGGGTGAAAATAAGGTTCACTTTAGAGTCATAGATGCGTATACACAAGCGAAGCCCTATCTAAACTTTGGCATTATTGAATGGAAATAACTTAATCATCAATCCTGGGTTAGACGAACTGAATCAGAAGAATCGTCTGTTGCAATTCAAGTACTAAAGAACAGTTTGATAAACCTATAGAATATTAAAAGGAAGCAGAAGCGAAGCCCTGATAAACGTAATGAAAATAGAGCAAAATCTTCAGAAATACGGAAACAGGTGCTTCGCTTGACTTCCATTTTTACAACAACATATCGGACTTTACAGGAAACAAATATGTTGTAAATAGGTGATGCATTTGAAGTTGTACGCAATAGAGAATAACGATGGTTTGCCAAAAAGAGAGAAAAAGAGTATGCAATCAAAAAAAACGCTTGATGATTTTGAATTAACGCCTTTTCTTAAGAAGATGATACTTTTTGCCAGTGGTGGTCCTTTCTTGGATGGCTATGTCCTGGTTATTATTGGTGTCGCCCTTGCCCAATTGGGGCCTCAACTGAATTTAGATGCACACTGGAGTGCGTTGGTGGGCGCTGCCGCATTGGCAGGAATTTTTATAGGCACTGCCCTATTTGGATATGTAACTGATCTAGTGGGGCGGCAGTTGATGTTTACTATCGATATCATTGCAATTGCGATTATTTCCATTGGGACTATGTTTATTTCTTCTCCAATGGAGCTTGTTGTCATGAGATTTTTAATAGGAGTTGTTATTGGGGCGGACTATCCAATTGCAACTTCTCTAGTGACGGAATTCACACCACGAAAGTACAGGGCTCTTTCTATAGGATTTATTGCAGCAGTTTGGTATGTAGGTGCAACCGCAGCAGATATTGTGGGATATTTTTTGTGCGATGTAGAAGGCGGCTGGCGATGTATGCTGGGCAGCGCGGTTATTCCTTGTATGATACTTCTAATAGGACGGTGGGGTACTCCGGAATCACCCCGGTGGTTGGCACGTAAAGGGCGTGTTGATGAGGCCCGGGCAATTGTACAGCAGTTATTTGGTGCTGATGTGGAATTAGAACCTGAAGAAGTTAAGGAAACACGATATAGCAAGATATTTGAAAAAGGATATTTTAGTAGAATGATATTTGTTGGTACCATATGGGCATGTCAGGTTGTGCCTATGTTTGGTTTATATACATTTGGTCCACAGATAATGAGTGCATTCGGCTTTGGGGCAGGAAAGCAAGCTATTTTAGGTGATATAATCATTAGTATGTTTTTCTTAATCGGCTGTGTTCCTGCAATGTTTTGGTTGAATTCTATAGGTCGTCGTCCCTTGATTATTGGGAGCTTTGCAATGATGACTATTGCATTAGCTGTTTTGGGAGTTTTTCCAAACGCCAATATATGGGTTGTTGTTGCTTCCTTTGGAATATATGCATTCTTTTCTGGTGGTCCTGGCATTTTGCAATGGCTTTATCCCAATGAACTTTTTCCAACTGAGATTCGGGCTTCGGCAGTGGGTGCAGCTATGGCTTTCAGCCGAATTGGGACAGTTTTATCTACTTATGCATTACCAATTTTTATGGATAATCATGGAATTGGACCAACAATGCTTGTTGGCGTAGCCATCTCGCTTCTTGGATTGGTTGTGTCAATTGCTATGGCTCCAGAGACAAAAGGATTGACATTAGCTGAATCAAGTTCGGTAAATTTTAAACATTAAGGGAACATCAAATATCAAACAGCAGCATGCCATAAGCAGTATATTGCTTGATAGATAGTAATTTAGAGAGAATTGCCCATATAAAAGTTATAAAGCCAGATATATGTACCTTGACTATGGTTCAATGAACTATGCAAAAATTTTATATATAGCAACTATGGATATGCTTATTTGGCAAGTGGGATTCCAGAGTTTCCTTACAGTTGGAAGTTAACATTTCTGGCATTACTTGTCATTTCGGGAAGTGTTCTCTTCCAACTGTCATTGGCAGTAGAACAGCTAATTATAGGCATAATGAAAGTCTTACCTGGGATGATATTAGCCGTAAACACTTCTACCCTAGACAGTCAGGATTGGAAAAACGTAAAAGCCGGTAATAGGATATTGATCCCATTACCGGCTTCCATGTTAGCCAAACTAAGAGAGGATACAACTAATGCACAAGCATCGAGGAATTATTTTTTTAATCGCTGCCATTACTTTTTTCAGTATGATGCCGATATGGGTCAAACTAGCCTATACAACAGGACTCTCTGCTTTCGATGTTACCTTTCTGCGTTCTGGTATGGCTGCCGCTATGCTGGGAATATTTATACTCTATCGCAAGATTAATTTTCATGTAGAGAGGCAACAGCTAGGTCCGCTGTTGCTATCGAGTACCCTAGGTTATACAGCCACTATGATAAGTTTGTACTTATCTTATAAATATGTTAGTGCGGGCGTGGCTACTTCGCTGCATTACCTGTTTCCAGTACTGGTCATGCTGCTCGAATATTTTATATATCATGAGAAACTACAGTTTTATAAATGGATGGCTCTCCTGACATCTCTGGCCGGTATCTACCTGATAGCTGAGCCAGGGGGGAGTAGTTTTTCTCTCCGAGGTGTTGGCCTGGCAATAAGTTCAGCCGTATTTTTTACCTTTTATGTGCTGTCAATTAATCATCCTCAGCTAAAAAAGATGGACAGCCTGGTGCTGGCTTTTTATGACTGCTTGATTGCATCTATCACCTCTTTGGTACTGCTTGTGGCTCAGGGGAATTGGCCGCTGACGCTTACACTAAAAGGTTTGTACTATACAGGTTTGGTAAGTTTTTTCTGTACCGCCTTGGCGCTGATTTTTTTCATAAAAGGTGTGCAAAGCATTGGCTCGGCCAATGCTTCCATACTTAGTACCCTGGAACCGGTGCTTAGCCTAGTAGCAGGTATCATCATTTTACATGAACCACTAACCTGGTATACATCACTGGGATGTATATTGATTATAGTTGCCGTCATTCTAATTGGCTATTCAGATCTAAGTGAGGATTCCCCCGCCTAAGAAAGAACTAAAAGCAACTTCAATAAGTAATCGAAACCTTAAGGGTAACTTCAAAGGGGTCAGGTTTGATAATTATCAGGCCTAACCCCTCATTGATTTTAAATAGTAGCTAGAAATCTCTCATCCTTAGCAAATTATTCTATATAAATCTCATGCTGAATGTCGATATCTAATCGTTTCAGCTTATAATATAAACATTGTCTGGACAGATTTAATTCTTTGGCGGTTTGGTTAATATTGCCGGTATTTCTTTTTAGTGCTTGTGTCAAGAGGTCTTTTTCTACTTGCAGCATTATTTGTTTATAATCGTTAATTTTTGGCACGGTGATCGGCAAAATATTATTCTTGAGGATTTTGTCCTGGAGGAACGCGGGTAAATGCTGCACTAACAGGGAAGTATCAGTAGGATCAACTATGTTCATCGCATGCTCGATACAATGACTTAATTCGCGAACATTTCCTGGCCAGTTATAGTTTTCCAGTATTTGAATTACTTCTTCGGATATCTCGTTAATTTTTCTCCCCAGAATCTTATTATATTTATTGATGTAAAACCAGGATAAGGTAATGATATCTTCCTTTCTGTTTCGTAAAGGTGGACATTCTAAAGTGATCACAGCGAGTCTGTAATAAAAATCACTCCTTAGTTTTTCAGTTTCAATGGCTTCTTTAGGGTCAATATTCATAGCACTAATAATTCGAGGGTTTACAGGGATTTCTTTGTTACCTCCCACCCTGCGAATGCGATTCGTTTCCAATGCTCTTAATAGTTTGGACTGGAGAACGATACTCATAGAATTAAGTTCGTCCAGAAAAAGTGTGCCATTTTTTGCTTCTTCGAACAACCCGGCTTTATCCTCAGCTCCGGTAAATGCACCTTTATTTGTCCCAAACAGGATACTTTCTAATAAGGTATCTGGAATGGCTGAACAGTTAACCGCGATAAAAGGCTCTTTGGCTCTTGAGCTGTTGTTATGAATACTCTGGGCAAAGAGCTCTTTGCCTGTTCCTGTTTCTCCCAGAATCATGATCCGTGATTCCGAGCAGGCCATTTTTTTCGCTGTATTAATTACGCTTTGCATGGCTTCTCCAGAACCAATGATGTCATCAAAACAAAACTGGGTTCCGTTATTGTTCGTTCTCTGTAGTTGATTATAAAGGGCTTTTTGAAGTTGAAATACTTTGTCTGTAAGTGCTTGTATTTTGCTTGTGTCTCGACTTATGGCAAATGAACCAATTACCTCTCGTCCCGAAAAAACCGGATATATATCCATTACGAGGTCAACAGGTTGACCAGAGGCTGAGGTATATCTTAGTTTAGTATTTTTCAATACCTTTTTTTCAGCTATTGATCTTACATGTACACTATTTTGTTTACCCAATTTGTAAACATCCAATACATTTTTCCCCAATATATCGCTAATTTTGTAACCATCTATTTTTTCAAAATCTTTTGACACGAAAATAATTTTACCTGTTGCGTCAACTATTGAAAAATAACAATCTTCCAAACAATCTAAGGAATTAATAACCAAGTCGTAATCGGCACTGACATTTTTACAACTTGTTTCAGCTGCGTTAAAGTTTATTAGAGATTTTAACAGGTTGTTTTTGGTCATCTATGTCATCTCCTTAAATGTCATTTATGTTAATTTTAAAAAATACTGAAACTATTGCTGTGAAAATGTTCACTTATCTTGTCTATATTTTAACTTATTTGTGACCATTTGTCCTTGTATAAGCGCGACATTTTCTAATTCCAATAACTTTAAACGTAGCAAAAAAAGTAGCCCCTAGACCAATCTCCCCGCCATTATTATCGAGCCACAGTACCAAATTAAAGCACCTGCTGCAAACCTCCGGTTTTGGCGGGCTGGAGGCCGGAAATAATGTCTGGAGTGGGTTACAACGGATTTTTTTCCAGAAGTATGCTTATGAGGGCGGGGGTGGTTTATACCGGCCTTACCGAACCAGTTCCCTTGGGTGCAGTAAAAGCCAGGGTTCAATTTACCAAAGCCGTCAGCGACCTAGTTTTGATCAAAATCCACAAGTGGTATTGGGAATACAATGGTGGTTTTTAATTTGAATGATGCCTATGAGGGGACTTCCATAGCCAGAGTACCTTTCCAGGGTGGTGTGCTCTTCCAGGACGTTCCTGTTAATCTGGACACAGGTTATTGTTACCTGCTTAATTTTGGCATCCGGGGCAAATTGTAATACGCTGGCAGAGGTACACTGGCTGATGCCAGCGGTATAGATATGGGGCTTGGACTGAGCATTGTTATTCCCAGAGGTGCCTTACAGGGTTTTAACTGGTTAGTTTATTCTGGCATTACCGAGCCAGTTCCCGCAGGTGCTGTAAGGGCCAGAATTCAATTTACAAAGGCCGGAAGCAATTCTGAAGTTGCCTTAACTGATATCGACAAAGTGGTATTCGGACGTTTGGTTTAATGGTGAAAAGAAGGTGCCGGTTGTTGAATTTGGATTCAAACAGCCGGCACGTGACAGTGACCAAAGGGCTAAAGCCTCCGGCACCGTGGGGCTGACAGGCACAGACTAGTTGCAAATTTCTTTTTTCGATGCTTCTGTTAAACTTTTGAGATTGGGATAAAACTTAATAAAGCTGTTTCTTTCTAGTTGAATAAAACGTCGCACCGATGATTCGCTACCAGTAAGTCATACTTTTCGCACTAGGTTAGGGGGGCAGTGTTTTATTGGCATTGCCTTTCCATTTGCCAAGGGAGAGAATCAAGAAATAACAAATTAAAAGTATTGTCTATTTTAAATATAAACTGGGTAATTTAACCAATAGGATATAACTTATGTAAATATGCAGGTTTTTTCTGATTTTGTCCGAAATAGTAAGAAAAACAATTCATGGAGAAAAGAATGAAACTTTTTGACATATACCCGGAGAATTTTTTCTCGGTGTTGACTTCTCCCAATAAAAAAATTTATATTGAGGCATTGTTTGTGATCAAACAGACTTACCAGCACTCCGCCATAATTCCTAAGGAGATTTGGTGGCTGGACTAATAGCCAACCTGGAAAATCAAATGATGGACCTGCAGGAAGAAGAGGGGGTACTGGCCTTTGAAGACAACCTTTCGGGCAGGGCCCATTTTTTGATTAGAAAGTTCCTGGAAACGGGTTGGCTGGAAAGGGAGCAGGACAGCCAAAGTTTTACCGAACAATTTGTGGTGCCTATGTACGCCAGTAAGCTTCTTAATCTTTTCTATGATTTGGTCAGCGGAAAAACCACGGAATACAACGGTTTTGTTTATTCTACCTATTCTATCCTGAAGACAGCGGATGCAGAGCGGGATGATTATATGTTTGACGGACTGCGCCAGGCCCATCAGCTTACGGAGAATCTGGACAATGCTTTGCGGGAGTTGTTGGCCAACTTAAGGTTTTACCATCAGAGGCTGCAGGAACAGGTAGAGGTAAAAGAAATTTTGGCGGAACACTTTGATGTTTTTCGGCAGAAAATCTCCGATAAAATTTATCATCCTCTGAAGACCTTCGACAGTGTGCCACGCTTTAAAAATCGGATTCTTAGAATCCTTAAGAATTGGCTTACTGAGCCTGAGTTGATAGAAGATATGGCTGTTGTGGGTCATAAAAGGGGCTTTGGCCTGGACCCAGAGGCTTGCCGTCAAAGGGTAATCGTTATGATCGGGGAAATAATTGATACCTATGAGGGCATAGATCAGTTGTTAAAGTCCATAGATAAGAAAAACACGGCGTACACCAGGGCCTCTGTGGAGCGGATGCAGTACTACATAAACACGGAACGGGATATTAAAGGCAAACTGGTGGAGATTATGAAACGACTGCCTAAGATGAACGACAGAAAGAGAGAGGAAGAAATCGGACTTTTGAGTAGGGACTTGCCCCTTTTCCAGCAAGTTTATGTTGATGAAGAGTCGTTGTTCACTGAGCCCCGCAAGCGCAAGGAACACTGCCCGCGAACCACCAATCTGGCCAGTTTAATTAACAAAGAAGAGCTAGATTCAGAAATGCAGGAATTTAAAAAGCGTCTGGAAAAGGTCTATTCCCATCATAAGGTGCTGGAATATATCACGGAACAACTGGCCCGGCAGGGTGTCTTAAGGGCCAAAGATTTGCGGTTGGAGACCGATGATGACTTTATCAAACTGATTCTGGCTTGTATTAAAAATGATGAAGCCGATATCCCCTTTACCATTGATTTTAAAGATGATTACCTCTTAGTAAACGGTTATCGGATACCGGAGCTGTTAATTGCTAAGAAGAAGGAGAAGATATCCTGATGTGGGCAGAAGCATGGGAAAAGCTAACGGACAGGGATAAAGAGGAGTTTGTGCGGGTAATTAACCTTTTGTTAAGCAAGACCTTTATCCTGAGGGATGAGTATGAACCTAAGACAAAAAGCTTGGTCATCAACAAAGACTTTCGGTTTGTGGAGAGACACCATTCTCTAATCCAAGAGTATTTAGGAATTGCCGGCTGGTATGTGCAAAATGATGCCTACAGGGGAGTTATTGCCGCTTATAACCGATTTGGCACCAATCGTTATCGTTTAGACAAGCCCAGTACTTATTTTTTATATACATTAAGGCTTATCTATGAAGAGAGTAGGGAAAAGATAGCCCTGGCCAAGCAATGCACGACCACTGTGGGGGAAATGGTGGAAAAAATGTTTTACTTGGGCCTGGTGGAAAAAAAGCCGCCGGACACTCATCTTAGGGAAGGTTTAAACACCCTAAAACGCTTTAACATTATAGAAAAGGTGGAAGGTGATTGGGCCAAAGCCGATACTAGGATCGTAGTGTATCCCTCAATTGAGCTAATTGTTTCAAACGAAAAGATCAGCAACCTATATGACCAGTTGACGGAAGAGGGTGAAGATGATGAAACTACTGACCAGGATATTATTAATTAATTGGCACTATATAAAGTACCAGTGCATTGATTTTTCGGATATTAACTTTTTAACTGGGAAGAACGGTTCAGGAAAGTCGACTATTATCGATGCCTTACAATTAGTGTTGCTGGGTGATACCAGTGGTTTTTACTTTAACAAAGCGGCCAATGACAAGTCCCAGCGCTCGCTAAAGGGATATTTGCGGGGAGAAGTTGCCGAAGATGAAGAAACCAATACGGTTTATTTGAGAAATGATGATTTTTCCAGCTACCTGGTCTTAGAGTTTCATGATAAAAAGAGTAACCAGTATTTTTGCCTGGGAGTTGTTTTTGATTGTTATGACGATGGCAGCCATGACCACCAGTTCTTTTATTTGAATGATAAATTACCGGCTAATCACTTTATTGAGAAAGGCACAGAATTAAATCGAAAGGGGCTCAAAGCCTTCTTTTTCAATAACTATTCTAGAGGCAAGTACCAATTTTTTGAAACCAATAGTAAGTATCAGGAAGTGGCCCTGGGGAAACTGGGCCAGATTAATAAAAAGTTTTTCCGCCTGTTAAAAAAAGCCGTACCTTTTTCGCCAATTATGGACATCAAAGGGTTTATCAGTGAGTTCGTTTGTGATGTGGAAAACAAAATCGACATAACAGACATGCAGGAAAACATTCGCTATTATAAACAATTGGAACATGACCTGGAGATAGTCAAGCGGAAAATTGGCATTTTAAAGGAAATAGAAAGTCAACACAAATTCTATTGCGAAGAACTTCAGCGACTGGAAACCCAAAAATATTTAATTGACCGAGGAATACAGGAACAACTGCAAAACAGAGTTGCTAAAATTGCGCAAGATATTCATCGATTACGGGAAAAAATTGCTGCCAATGAAGGAAGCCTGCGGGAGAAAGAAGAGGAACTCACTTCCCTGCAGGAAGAGAGGGATCACCTTTTTGCGGAAAAAATTAATTCCGATGTGTACAGAAAAAGGGAAGAGTTGGGACGCCAAATTGAAGACCTGCAAAGGGAAAGCAAGGCTATTGAACATAGTAAAGGTATTTTGCTGGGGCTAATCAAAGGCGTCTTATATACCTGGCGGGAAGTTTATCAGTGGTGTCGGGAAAATTTAGCGGAGATGCCCCTGCTGGAAGAACCACTGGACTATTTGGCCAATATCTCTGAGGGCAAGCTGGAATTAATAACCCGGGAAAAATTATGGTTTGTTAAACAAGCACTGCAGGAATATGTAAACAAAATCAATGATGCCTATTCTACGCATAGGACCGAGTTAGATGGTTTAATGCAGTATTTAGGCAGGTTGGAAGAGGAAATCAAAAACCTTCGGCAGGGTATAAAGGCCTTTCCCCCGGCCATACTGGAACTGAAAAATTTGATTGCCGAAAAACTAAGTGCCAAGCACCAAAGAGACATTAAGCCACAGATTTTTGCCGATTTGCTGGAGATTAAAAGTGATCAATGGCGCAATGCCATTGAAGGGTATTTGAATACCCAGAAGTTTTATTTAATTGTTGAACCCAAGTATTTTATTGAAGCCTTAAAGATATATGATGAATTTAAATTTACTCACAAAATATATGATGTGGGTATTGTGGATATCGAGAAAATCATAGCCAGGCACCCCAGACCGCAGCCCAACAGCCTTGCGGAAGAGGTTGAAAGCACAAACCCCTATGCCAGGTCTTACGCCGACTTCCTGCTGGGTCATGTTATAAAATGCGAAAAAGTGGAGCAACTGCGGGATTTCCGGACTTCCATTACCCCCAGTTGTATGCTTTATCACAATTATGTGGCGCGTCAAATTAACCCTCAAAGGTACGAAACCCCGTATATCGGGCAAAGGGCTGTTATCAATCAGCTTAGGCTTAAGGAAGCAAAATATACTGAAGTATCAGAGCAAAGGGATGCTTTGGGACCAAAGGTGGCTAAACTGGCCCAGCTTAGGAACAGCAGTGTTATTAATGATGAAAATATAAGTAGTATTTTGCAAAATAAACAAGCCGTGGACAGGCTGCCACAGGTCACCCATGCGTTAGATAAGGCCACCCGGCAGTTGGCTGCCCTGGACTTGAGTTACCTGACCAGGGTAGAAAAATTATTAAAGGAAGCGGAGAACAATATTGGTGTCGTAAACAAACAAATAAGGGAATTAGAAAAGTCCAAGGGTAAATATTACAGTGAAAGGGACGAAAAAGAAAAAGCCCTGCCTCTGCTGGAGAAGGACATAGCAGCACAAAAAGAGGATATCAAAAGCAGGTATGAGGCCCCCTGGGTGGAAGCAGTAGGGGAACCTAGGTTCCGGCAGGAACTGAGCCAGCGAAAGGACCCTGAGAACATTGTTAATACCTTTACTACAACTGTTAAAGGGACCCAAAGCCGCATAGAAAATAAATGGAAAGCTATGCTAGAGAGCAGGATTATTTACAACCGCGATTATAACGGTGCCTTAGATGTAAATGCCCAGGGTAATGCTGCTTATGCCCAGGAATTGAGGGTCCTGGAAGATACCTCGCTGGTTCAGTATGAGGAAAAAATAAAGGATGCCCAGGAAAAAGCCCAGGAGCAGTTTAAGGAAGATTTCATCAGTAAACTGAAGAAAAACATTGAGGATGCACGGGAGCAAATTGATGATTTGAATAAAGCCCTAAAAGATATACCCTTTGGTCGGGATAAGTACAGGTTCACTGTAA
This sequence comes from Desulforamulus reducens MI-1, assembly GCF_000016165.1. Classification (GTDB taxonomy): domain Bacteria; phylum Bacillota; class Desulfotomaculia; order Desulfotomaculales; family Desulfotomaculaceae; genus Desulfotomaculum; species Desulfotomaculum reducens. The sequence continues at coordinate 631,084 of NC_009253.1, forward strand.
CCCCTAACCCTCATTATAAAAAGTACTACGAAATGATTACCGATGATATGTTGCTGGAAGGGTTGACCCTTTTTTCCGCATCTTTTCAGAGCAGATATCAGGATGTGGTGGAGGAGCTTTTCCGCCAGATTATTGATGTGGATGAAGGCCTGGTAAGCGCCGATCGGCGGGAAGAATTGAATAAGAACTTGGATAAGTTTACCGATTATCGGACTTACCTGGACTTTGATCTGGCAGTGACCGACGACAGGGGGATGGAGTCAAGATTATCCAGGGTAATAGCCAAAAAATCAGGGGGAGAGACCCAGACCCCCTTCTATATTTCTGTATTGGCATCCTTTGTTCAGTTATACCGGATTAAAAGCAGGAACCAGGATAACACTGTGCGGATTTTGGTCTTTGACGAAGCCTATAGTAAGATGGACCATCAGCGGATTAAAGAAAGTATTAACCTGATCCGGAAGCTAGGGCTGCAGGTTATTCTCTCTGCGCCCACAGAAAAAATCGGTGACATCGCCCCCTTAGTGGATAGGAACCTGTGTGTCACCAGGATAAAAAATGAGACAGTTATAAAATCCTTTGACCCCAGGGAAGTAGAGGGGGCTTAGCATGGAATTTCGGGAACATATATTAAATACCTTACTGGATAAATATGAAAAAAGCCTACATTATCAGGGCAAAGCTAAAGTTAACAGAAAGATAGCCTTATCCTTTAATGCCAAGAACTTCCCTTGGTACTGGAAAAGTGAGGCGCCCCACCTGAAGAAAGCAATTCACCAGGTTGTGGAGGATTTGGCCGGGCAAGGTATTGTAGCTTATAAATGGTTGCCCTTTGAAAAGGGAAATTTGCTAGATTCCGTCTGGCTTAACCTGGAGCAGGTCGATACAGCCTATCGTGTTATTGGACGGCAACCGAGAAAAGACAAAATAAAGGAAGTAGTTGGGGAATTAGAAAACCTTTTGCCCCAAATTACTCAGGAGTGGGTAAAGAATTTCCTTATTGATTGCTTAAAAGAAATGCAGGATAAAAAAGACTTCCCGTTGCTCTTGCCGGCGGAAAAAGAAGAAAGGGAATTATTATTGAAAAGTTTCCTGGGGCTGGAAGATAAAAGGGATACCGTTCTTTTGGAGCGGGTTTTCAGTTTAAAATACCTGGGACATAGTAAGGTTTTTCAAAGGAAAGTAAAAGGACGTTTAACACGCATTGCTGTTCAGTACCTGCTGAACAACTCAGAGCTGCTAGAGGACGAGGTCATTCAGGAACTGGGCATCGAAAAAAACTCTGAGGAAGTATTGGTCTGCGGTGCAATAACTTTACTTTATAAAGATAAAAAAATAGATTATGCCAATTCTCCCTTCGGTGGTGTAGTTGATACAAAATATTTTTCCAAAATGAAAATAGGCTCTGTGAAGGCTGCAAAGGTAATTACTATTGAAAACAAGGCCAATTTCCACTACCTGGTAAACAATGGGATGGTTGATAGCACCCTTTTAATATACCTGGGGGGGTTTCCTGGTCCCCAAAAGAGAGATTTCTTGGTCAATCTTTACCAATTAAAGCCGAATGTTTCTTTTTATCATTGGGGCGATATTGACTTGGGCGGGTTTAGAATATTTGAGACCTTAAGAAAAGTAATTCCAACAATAAAGCCTCTTTTTATGGATGAGAGTACACTATTAAAGTATAAGGGTTACTGTGATGAGCTAGAAAATAACTATGCAAGGCAGTTGGAAAAGCTGTTGGATAAAGTGGAATATAAAACCTTTTGGCCCGTAATCAAAGTCATGTTAAAAGATAAAATTCGTTTGGAACAGGAAGCTCTTTTGGTATCGGAAGTTGATATGTAAAGTAAAAAGGGGCAAAAATCCCACTAGGATTAACTGTTTTTCCGTCAGGGGCGGTAAATACCAAAACAGTCCTTTTGGGGTTGGGTGTGCTTACGTCACAAACAATATTAATTAATGGAGACGGTTTATAAACATGGTAATGGCTATGTTCGTATGTTGTTTGGCCGATTATTTGATGATAGTGGCCTCCTTCGGAATTATTTAAATATATTACGCAAACCAATGAAGTAAAGTACCAATAGCCTAGAAAATATTTAGACTCGGTTAAGCTGATGTCGGTATGGCCGTTGGCACCTGGTTCGGCATAGAGGCTGATACGGATTCTGTGGAGGAAGAGTTTATCGAGGTAGGAACGGCAGAGATTATCGATATATGTCGGAATTTTTATGAAGGATAATCATAACACATGACGAATTTCCAGGATTTGTAGGTATATATACCTATAATTTTATGGAAAGAAGTGTCTGGGTTGTCGGAAATTGAGAAGTTATTAAAAAAGATTGAGTTTTTGCGGTATGAGCTTAATTGTTTAGCTAGAAATAAACATCTTGTAGACCCAGAGGTTGTTAATACAAGTGAAAGGTTAGATAGAGCACTGGTTCTGTATTATAAACTGAGGGATATGAGGTTTGTTAGTAAAACCAGCGTAGGATAGTGTCGGAATTTATGTGAAGGTTTAGCATCCTTTCTTGCCGAAGTTTGATGGGAGAGAGGGGGGCTTCATATGAGTGATGATATTTGTATTAAAACAAAAAAACAAATTGCAAAACATATGGAAGCAATAAAGAGATTGAGAGAAGACCTAGACTCTTATGTAGGAACTGCTAAAGAGTCACAAGTTGGAAGTGATCCGGAAAATATACATGAGAGAATTCATCAACATGAAGAGAAAATTCAGAATTTGCAAGATTTATTAACGCATAATGGTTGTTGAGTCCTTCTAAGGCTCTTTTCTTAAACATATTGATTATATTGTTGCCCGTGGCTAATGTTAATCCTCTGCTGTATTACTGGTAGCAAAGGTAGCTTTGAAAGCGAGGGCACGATTAACCAGATCCAGAAGTTAATTAAACACTAAAACAGGGAGACTATATTAATCTCCCGGTTTACAAAGTTTATCCATGCTGACACTTAGTGCAACTGCTAATTTCAAGGCAGTGGAGACCCTACAATCTCCACGCCTTTCAATATCTTCCAAGGTTCTGACGGGTACGCCAGATATTTCCGATAGTTTGCGGACGCTTAATCCCTGTTCCTGCCTGATTTTCTTAAGCTGCATGTTATCACCTCTTTTTCAACGCCTCAAAGGAAGCCTTAGCATCCGGTAAAAAATTGTGAAATTTTATGAGTTTTTCACAAGGCTGTTCATTGCAAACTGCACAGTTTTCTAAACCCTTGTTACTACAGCACTGTTTGATTTTGCAAGACTGGCAAAAGTCAAGCAACCTTCCTCCTACGGTAAGACATCCGTCACAATTGATGTCTTCGGATTTCAGAACTAGCCCAAACTTTTCAGCTAAAAAGACCGCGGTTTTTCCCTGGCGGTGTCATCATCGTTTTTAGTAGCCAAAAACGAGGGGTAGTTAGAGCAGACAAGCCCGCAATAAGCGATCATTCTAGACATCAGGTTATTCTCCTTTTCTATTGGTTTTTAGGCAACTAATGAACCTAATATTACCACAAATGTTAGAAAATTGTAATTGGTTAACGCAAAACAATATGAATAACATTTATTCATTTAGCCCAATCTCTAGAAATTTATTACTGTGATAATTTTATTATAATCTCGCCTGAAGATAGAGAGGGCTTGATAACGATAGTAAAGTATCAAACAATATCTATTGGAACTATAAGGAAGATCATGCGAATATAAAATGGCTGGATAGTGATACCGTGGTAATAAATGGTCAAGTGTTGGATGTGGGTGTTGAGGATTTTCAAAAATCATTAGCTTTTTATAGAGACGGTTTAGGGTGGAATTTGTCTAAAGCAAATAATGAGAAAATTGCCTTTTTCCCATTAAACGGAATAGTGCTGGCATCACTTTATCAGCTTTCTTAGGATAAATCTGTATGTGCTCACCATTGGGTCGTTTTACAAAGGTACTACTATCCTTGAAAAAGAAGTCGTTTAGAATTTGGCTCTAATATCTAGCCAACCATAGGCGGTTACTTCACTCTTGAAGCCATCCATTTCAAGTAGTTTAGAGTCTATTTTATAGCCTCCATTGCGTTCATAAAACCTTCTATAGGGGCTTTCGGATAAGACCCAAACTAAAACTGAATATATACCTAATTGTTCAAATCTTTTCATTACCGAACGAATGAGGGAACTTCCGATTCCTTTATTTTGCTGGTCTTTATAAATATAAATTGCATAGAGTTCTCCGCTATAAACAGGATTTGACGTTCTTTCAGGACCAGCAGCAGCAAAACCAATAATATTTTGCGTTTCATTTTCAGCAACGTAAATAAATGAATTGTGAAAGGGAAATTCCCTCCAACCTTTTTCTCGTTCCTCATAGGATAGATTATTTAAATATTCATCAGAAATAATTCCACGATAAGCGGTTTTCCAGGTATCAACAGTTACTTTTGAAATAGCCGGCGCATCATTAATGTGGGCTTCTCTGATTTTCATGAATAAGATACTCCTCTTAAATTAGTATTTTTGTTATTATACATGCTTTTGATCTTTTGTTACTACTTGTGACAATTTTATATGATTAGAGAAAATTATTGCTAAGAATAAAAATATAATGTTATTATATTATAAAGTGATTATATAAATAATTGATGTAGAAATAATAAACTTAAAGGAGGAATACTCGATGGATATCAAAGTGCTTGGAACAGGTTGCCAGAAGTGCAAGGAACTTGACAAATTGGTTAGGGAAGTGGTGGCAGAAATAAACGTACCGGCCAATGTGGAGAAGGTAGAAGACATTGCGCAAATTGTACAGTACGGTGTGATGCTGACTCCTGGACTGGTGATAAATGGCAAAGTAAAAATCTCTGGCCGACTGCCAAATAAAGCAGATATTAAAAAGATGATTGAAGAAGAAAAGTAAATTACTGCAGTGCCCAGGTCCTTCAGAGGTTCTGCCGTGACTATGGCTGAAAATTATGATGATGCATTGGTAATATGCGGTTTGTCTGTGGTTGTGACTACAAAGATGAACAGGCCATGAGAATAGGAGAACACTCCCTCCTTTGGACGAAAGAACACACCTCTGAGGAAAACAAAGCATGGCTCCGGCAATTACCCCAGCGTTTGGAATTCACCGCTGGTGCACTAAGATTTTTGTTGGTACATGGCAGTCCCAGGCAGTTGAACGAATACCTTTTTGTAAACACCCCAGAAGAGGTCTTGTCCCAATTTCTAACTGAGAATCAGTGTGATGTACTGGTTTGCGGACATACCCACCTTAAAGCAAGCCAACGAGACCCTGAATACCTTCGGTGGTATAATCGACAAATAAAATTAGTACTCCATACCTGGGGAATGGGGTATTTTTCCAATCCTCCCTGGGCAACGTCTGTCCAGCCAGCAGTAAATGTATGAAGTAAAAGTTATAGGATTTGGTGATAATCCAGCGGGGTTAACCTTGCTGGTTTTTTAATTTCTGTGTATTGGAGCTGGCGGACCCCGTAGAAAAATAGCAGGCGTTTTATGCCCGCTATTTTTCTACAATTTAATATGTGATATATCCATTTATTTAAAATAACGATCCAGCAAGCCTTTAAAAACTTGGCCGTGTCTGGCTTCATCTTTGCACATTTCATGAACGGTATCATGAATAGCATCGTAATTTAATTGCTTTGCTTTGGTTGCAATATCTTTCTTGCCTTGACAGGCACCAAACTCAGCGGCAACCCTTAATTCAAGATTCTTTTTGGTATCTGCATGGACAACTTCACCCAGTAACTCTGCAAATTTAGCTGCGTGTTCTGCTTCTTCAAAGGCAATCCTTTTGTAGGCCTCAGCAATTTCGGGGAAACCTTCCCGATCTGCTTGGCGGCTCATTGCTAGATACATACCTACTTCTGTGCATTCTCCAATAAAATTTGCTTTTAAACCTTCAACAACTTCAGGATCAATACCTTGGGCAACCCCTATTTTGTGTTCATCAGCCCACTGCAGGTTGCCTTCTTGTTTCTCATTGAACTTATCTTGGGAAGCTTTACAGAGGGGGCAACTTTCCGGTGCTTCATTTCCTTCGTGAATATAGCCGCAAACAGAGCATACAAATTTTTTCATAGTAAGATTCCTTCTTTCGTTAATTAATTTATTTTTTCTGTTTTTTACTCTTTGTAAGAGTTTCTTCAAAGACCGATTTATCCAGAGCACTTGTAAAACCATTGTCTTTGAACTATGTTTATAGTAACAGGACAATCTTGCAAAATCCTTACGAAAAAGTTGACTTATTATTGAATCTAAATGTGTACCAAAATGACGAACCACCAGACGGGGTGTTTCGTTATCGCGGATAGTGAAATTTAGCAGTGTTTTGGGTATCTGATGAGAAATAAGGAGGAAGTTATGTGTCTGATATTTTTTGCTTATAATTATCATCCCCGCTATCAGCTTATTGTTGCTGCCAACAGGGATGAGTTTTACAAGCGCCCTAGCTTGCCGGCAGCTTTTTGGCGGGATAATCCCACTATCTTGGCTGGCAGGGATCTGGAGCAAGGGGGTACCTGGATGGGTCTTACCACCACAGGTTGTTTCGCCGCACTGACTAATTACCGGGACCCTGTTCATAACAACCCCCAAGCACCCTCACGCGGATATCTGGTTCATAAATACCTGAACAGCGATGTTTCCCCTGAATACTATTTGAAAAATCTACCTAATGGGGGAGCAGAGTATAACGGCTTTAATCTGTTGGTTGGCACAACCCAAGCCATCTACTACTACTCCAACCGGGAAAAGGTTATTCGTAAAATAGCTAATGGTATTTATGGTCTTAGCAATGGTTTCCTCAATGAACCCTGGCCAAAGGTAAGCAAAGGGAAGAAGGCCCTGGCAGACTGTTTGCAGGGGCAGGAAATAAAAAAGGATCAGTTGTTTAAAATAATGGCAGATCAGGAGCAGCCAGAGGATTGTGAGTTGCCACAGACCGGTGTAAGCCTGGAATGGGAACGGTTACTCTCTCGGATTTTTATCGTAAGCCCATGTTATGGCACTAGGTCCTCCACAGTTTTAATGGTGGACCGCAAGGGTCATGTTCAATTCTGGGAACGTAGTTTCACCATGGAACAGCCCGGCAGAGGTAAGGAAGTATTCCATGAATTTAACATTAAGGGGTGATTAATAGGCACCAAAAAAACCATAAAAGCTTAAGCTAACGGGTTCCATTTGAGGTTCAAAATTCAAATGACAATGAAATTGGTACGGCATTTGGCAGGGGTTTGGTATGCCAATAAGATGTAAAAATAGCATAGTATTTGGCTTAAAAAACGTCAAAATGACAGCTAAATTTGGGGCTGCTATTTTGATGTTTTTTTATTCAAATAGCTAATCCAAGCGGACGAGTACATAGTGGTGGAACATGGACGTATCTAATGGACTAAAGAGTATTCTTTTAGTTTTGCAAAATGTAAAATATAATTTACATATTGCAATTTTTTATTTACAATATGTCATGTAAGGGGGGCGGGATTTGAAAAATCTTAAAATGAAATCGGCTAGGGCTATCTTGGATATGTCCCAAGAGCAATTGGCAGAAGCAGTCGGCGTTACACGACAGACAATCGGAATGATTGAAGCGGGGAAATTTAATCCATCATTGCAGTTATGTATCGCTATATGCAAAGCGTTGGGTAAAACATTAGACGAGATTTTTTGGGAGGAATAGTAATGAAAGATGAAAGAATTGAACAGGCAAAAAATAAAATAAGGAGTGAAATGGCATTAGTAGTTTTTATAGGCGTAGTAGTGTCTTTTTTAGTAAAAACTCTAGTATATAAAATGACGTTGCAAGAATGTATAACAGAATATGTAATTATGATATTTTTCCCGGCATATCAGTTTATAAGAATGCATATGATGAAGATAAGCATTTACAGTCAGCGTGGAAATAAGCAATCGGTAAAGAATCTGCTTATAATAATTGCAGTCTTAGTGGTTGCATCAGCAGTTTATGGCGGGAAAAGCGCAGTATCTGGTATATTCACATTTTTGGCATTATTTATAGCAATCTTTTTCATCACTAATAAGTATAATCAGTACGCAGGTCATAAGTTTGAAGAAGAATTTGATGATGATAATAAAGAGTAGATGGTGGAATAGTAAGCCGTACAGTAAATAGCCATGACTTGGCATTAAGTCGTGGCTATTTTTATGTTCGACCTTATTTTCTAGAGGTTTTTGTAGGATATTGCCGAACATATATGGGTACTAAGGCTTAGATAAGGAGAAAAACCCATGAGCAATCAAACACCGAGCTGCCCCAAGTGCAAGCATTTTTATATAACCTGGGATCGTAGATTTCCAAATGGCTGTAAACTGTACGGTATAAAATCAAAATATCCTCCTTCTCTGGAAGTGTTGAGAGCAACGGGTAAAACATGTTTGGTTTTTGAAAGAAAACTACCAGGTCTTTTAGATTAACAACCATACTTGTGCGTAACATTTTTTGTTTTTGTAACCAAACTATTTTAACAAAGAAGGATATAAAAGACGGGTAGAGAACATTACAAATGATATATACACAGAAGATAGGAATTGTGTTGTCTTTCCAAAACTAAAAAGTTATAAAACCTCAGGGGTGCCGGATGAGTCTGGCTGAGATTTCCTCACGTTGAAGAGGAGGACCCTTGAACCTGATCTGGGTTAAGCCAGCGGAGGGAGAGGTGCAGCAATCGTTTTTATTTAACCTCTTCCCTCATGGCGGGAGAGGTTTTTATTGTTTTTAATTTACTATGATTAAGGGGGAGTCTAATGAAGGATATTGACTATGGTCTATATTTGATAACCGATGATTTTTATTTAAATCAAAGAGGTATATTGGCTGTTATTGAGGAGTGCCTTAAAGCAGGGGTAACAATGCTGCAGTACCGAGCTAAGGAAAAGTCCTCCAGGGAAATGCTAAAAGAAGCAGAGAAACTAAAAGAACTGGCTCTTAAATATCAGGTACCATTCATTATTAATGATCGTCTGGATATTGCTCTGGCTGTGCAGGCTGACGGTGTACATCTCGGTCAGAGTGATCTGCCTTTTACGGTGGCTAAAGGGTTGATGGCTGATAGAATTATCGGAGTATCTGCAACTTCTTATGAGGAAGGTAGAGAAGCTATTCAACAGGGAGCAGATTATGTGGGTGTGGGTCCGGTGTTTCCCACTGCCACCAAGAAAGATGCAAAGCCACCCTTAGGCATAGAGGTTATTCGGCAGTTAAAAGGCGATTTTCCAAAGGCAAAGCTGGTTGCCATTGGGGGAATAAGTCTTGATAATGCGTCCGAAGTGGTAAATTCTGGCGCTGATGGGTTGGCCATTATTTCTGCAATTCTTGGGGCCAGTGAGCCCGGGGAAAGGGTTAAGCAGTTTTTAAAGATGAATTAATTTATGAGGTGATATGGATGCAAGAGGTTCAAAGGTTATGGGATATTCGGCAAGAGGTTAGGATCAAAAAACCCCTGGTATGTAACATAACAAATACAGTGGTAACCAATTTTACGGCCAATGTACTTTTAGCCGTGGGAGCATCGCCGCTGATGTCCGAAGGGTGGCAAGAAGCGGATGACTTAGCCAAAATTGTTGATGTCTTAGTTCTGAATATGGGGACATTACACCCCAGACAGGTTGAATACTTTATAAAAGCAGGTAAAAGTGCTAACCAGGAACAAAAACCAGTGGTCTTTGATCCGGTGGGCATTGGGGCCACATCCTACCGAAATGCTGTGGCTGCTGAGATCTTAGATAAAATTAAGTTAGATCTTATCAGAGGGAATCATGGGGAGATTAACTTTTTGGCGGGTATTACTGGCCAAACCAAGGGGGTTGACAGTTTAAGTAATCAAATAAGTGTTAAGCATCTCGCGGAGTTCGCAAATACAACCCGCACCTTAGTAGTGTCTACGGGTGAGGTGGACTACCTGTCTGACGGTGCCAAAACCTTTACAAATAAAACAGGTCATGCCTATTTACAGTTAGTTACTGGAACGGGTTGTGCTCTATCTTCTTTAGCGGGTGCATTTATGTCTGTGACAGAGGATAAATGTCTTGGTGTTTTGTCAGCTTTAGCCTTTTATGGGGCTGCGGCTCAAAAGGCTGCTCTCATTAGCCAGGGACCTGGCACCTTTGCAGGGAATTTCCTAGATGCCTTATATGGTTTGGAGTTTGATGAATTTAAGAAAATATTAGAAGCCCCAAAGATATAGGATTTTATAAAAAGTTAAATTTTAGTATAGAAAAAAGGGTTTGCTTGGCACAACCCTTTTTTCTAATTTTTTAGCAAGGTTTAATTTTGGCTTGAATAATTTTCAAGTCCATCAGTGCCATTTCTGCTTCACGAAGAACATGATCTGCCAAGAGTGGGGATATGATACTTAATATTTTACATGCCTCAATTAACTGCAGGGCAGTTTGTTTAAAATCGCGGATGTCTGCAGTGGCAGCAGAAAACCACTCCCCGTCAGTACTTGGTGATAGAATTGGACAGGCCTCTTTAGTACGGGAAAGTTCTCAGACGGCAGAGCTAACGGATACCCAGAAAAAGAATCTTGGTTGTCCGTAACCAGGCAGAGGGGTTAAAACTACTGTCTGAATTGGGTATAATTATGAACGGTATGAATTTTCATCATGTTCACGAAAGTGAATCCCACTTTGTTGGAGAAAAGAATGTGTCTTACTCTTGGGGGAGTGACAATGATCAAGATCAGAAATATGTAAACTTATGTACCGTAGAGGGAACTGGTGAAGTAGAAAGTGTATATGTTCAAGACGATTCTTCCCAAGGTAAGGAAGTAAAAATCTCTTTGGTAGATGCCCGGCTTAGGGCGCAGCAATTTATACAGAAGTATCTTCAGAAAGGTCAGACAGAAGTTCAAATCGTGGTATATCCGTCCTATTCAGAAATGGCTCCTGACTGGGTGGATAAAAGTAAGTTAACCAAAGAAGAAATGCCAGATGCTAGAATTAGCTTTCAATTTTACCCGTTGCATCAGGGCATACCAGTGCGGGACAGTAATTATTCAGTGGTAATCGATCAGACAAATGGTAAGGTGGTGCAGTTTAGCCTGCAAGCTATGGACCCCTCTGTGACCTTGCCCGATGCACAAAGGGTTGTGGCAGCAGAAGCGGCCAAACAGGAATATTTAAAAAATAACCCGCTGCAGTTGGCTTACATCTGGCCCGAATGGCACGAGCAAAAGGGACCCGCCCCATATTTGGTATATATGCCGTATATTTCAGTTGGCTGGTCCTATATAGATGCGTTAATCGGCAAAACAATAGTTGTGGAGGAATAAAAGATTGGCCCAGTTGCTGGTACTTCCAGAGGAATTTTAACATTTCGGAAAATAGTGGCAACTAGGCCTTTCATAATATATGGAAGAAATAAAAAGGTATAGTCAATCATAACTCAGAGATGCCAGCGGTTTGCCGCCACTGCAGGGTTAGATTGCCATAAATTTTTTTGCATTGGCGTAAAAGATTTTTTCTTCCTTTACCTCGCCAAGTCCAAGGGAACGAATGTGCTCAATGGCCTTTTCTGGAGGGTAATCCATAACGGGAAAGTCACTGCCATATACAATTCTATCTGAATAATTATTTAATGTTTCTCTTAACAGGTTACTTTTATTATTACTATTATGTCCGAATAATAAATCGTGCCGCTGGTTGCCAAATATATAGGCTGTGTCTAGGTACAAATTTTCAAATTTATCCAGCAATCTAAGATATTCGGTATGATATTCCGGTAAGCCCAAATGGGCTACCATAATCCTAACACTGGGATACTCCCTTAATAAAAATGCGACGTCCTCCGGTGTGACATAGGGTGAGCTAGCCGGCATGGAGCTGGCATGGAGCACTAACCCTTTTTCCCGCTCAGCAAGTAATTCTAACACTTCTTTAAACCTTTCGTCGGCCGCAGATACCCTTTGTACAAAACATTGTATTTTTACACCGTAAAAGTTTTCTTTGTCTAAAAATTCCTTGAGCATATCCCTTTTATTCATATCTTCCTGGTGGACACAGGCATAGGGCTTGATCTCTGGGTATTGATGCACCAAGGCTGCCAGCCATTCATTCAATTCCTTGCTGATACCAGCCTTATGGGCATAGGCCAGTACGATAAATTCCGTAACCCCTATACCATGCAAATGTTCGATATGTTTGTCTGCACTCCATTTGTAAGGCATTTCCCAACCTTCGTTTTTTTCAAACCAACCTAAGATTGCTCGAGTTAATTTTTCTGGATATAAATGTATATGACCATCGATAATTTTATACATAAATAACCCCCCTTTACTCTCAATTGTTAGAATAGTTAGACAATTAAATCCTTTATCCTTCCTTGTTTTAGATATTTTTTATAACTATTAACTTTAGAATCTATGTAAGCGGACACTGTATGATATGTATCACATTAAACATTTATTCAGCAGCAGGAAAATAAGCCATGGAACTTTAATTTTAATATAATAATTTTGAATAAAGGTTTTGCAGTCTATACTCTTATTTAAGTTGATTTTTACCATTGTGGCAACTATTTCGAGGAGTGAATGATTATATGAATGACCTGTATATTTCGAATAAAGAAATTCAACTTTCCTATGCTGATACAGACATGATGGGAGTAATCTATCATGCGAACTATTTAAAATGGTTTGAATTAGGTAGAACACAGCTTATAGAAGATATCGGATATCATTACCTGGAGATGGAAGAAGCAGGCTATTATGCACCGGTATATCAACTGGAAGTTACCTATAAGAAACCTATTCGCTATGGTGATAAGCCCATTGTAAAAACATGGGTTGCAGGGAATAATGGCTTGAAGACTGTCTATGGTTATAACATTGTAAATGGTCAAGGGGAAGTATGTGTAGAGGGAACAACAACGCACATAATTGTAAGGAAAGGTGACTTCAAGCCTGTTCAATTTAAAAAGGTTTTTCCAGAATGGTTTCAAAAATATGAACAGATTAAGAAAAAATAATGATTAGTCCCATGGGGTTTGGACCCTTCTAGATATTAAAATAGATACTTACATTTTGGATGGTTATTGGTAGTAGAAAAGACTTGGGCCTGATGAAAAAAATCTTCGTAAACTGGCCGAGGCATTGAAGATATCCAGGGATAAGATATAAAACGCTGACCTAGCCATTTCTTAGGTCAGTGTTTTATAATGCCCAACTTATAGGATTAAAGATTATTCTGAACTAAATTCATACCGGCAGTTGCTTATAATCTTTCTTAAGAGTACCCGGAGTTGGTCCCGTTCGTCGTCTGTCAATGCTTCCGTAACCTCTGAATTGACCTGGACGGCACGTTGCTCCAGGGTGTCCTTTAACCCAGCGCCCATGGCAGTTAAATAAACTAAGTTAGTGCGACGATCCCCTGGATCACTTTGCCGGGTCACTAGGCTTTCTTTTTCCAGGCGGTCAATAATGCCTCCAATGGTGGTTCTGTCTTTACCCATTAACGTGCCTAATTGCACTTGGCTAATTCCATCCTGTCGCCACAGAAAGGACAGAGCACCAAACTGGGGGGGAGTTAGGTTAAAGGGATTTAGTTTTTCTTTAAAGGATAAGGAAAAGTACTGATGGGTTTTCGATATTAGGAAGCCTAAGCTATTTTCAATATCGAAAAGATCTTTGTTGTCTTTATTTTTGATCATATCGCTGTGCATTCGTTTTCACACTCCCCCTGGCCAGGGAGGCAAAGATCCCCCCAAAACACATAATGGTAAATACTATAAATGCTATTTTAGTACCTTTTATTAGCATGTCCGCAGAGGTTTCACTTAATTTGACATTACCCACATAAATGGTTAACAGTAAAGTCACAATGGCCATGCTGATGGTTTGGCCTGTAAGTCGCATGGTGCCCAGGGTGGAAGACGCCACGCCGTAAAATCTTTTTTCCACCGATCCCATTACGGAGTTGGTATTGGGTGATGAGAAGAGGGCAAAGCCAATACCTAACAGTCCTAGGTTTAAAATCAATAACCAGATGGGTGTGGTTTTACTGAGAAAACAAAAAATAAATAACCCCAATGTGGTAATGGACATACCCCAGGAAGATACAAGTCTGGGGTCAACCCGATCGGAAAGAGTTCCGGCAAAGGGTGATAAGATCGCCATAATCACAGGTTGTGAAAGTAGTATTAGCCCGGCCGTTTGAGAATTATAACCTAGTACCACCTGCAAGTACATCGACAGTAAAAAGCCCAGGGCAAAGGTAGCACTATAGTTTATAAGGGCTGCCAAGTTTGAAAAGGCAAAGGTTAAATTTTTACTGAATAGGCTAAGATTTAACACAGGTTGTTTAACCTTCATTTCATATTTGACAAAGGCAATTAATACTACCAGACCAACCAGCAGGATATATTTGGCCCAGACTGAAGAGTCAACGGATGAAATACCATACATGAAGGATACCAGTCCTACGGAGTAGAGAATAGAGCCCATTAAATCAAATTTTTCACCCCGGGCACCGGCCCATTCACCTTCTAATTTCCACACCGTGAACAAGAAAACTGCTAGGGCGATGACAGCGGTAAAATAAAAAATGGATGGCCAACCTAAGTTGTGGTTCATAATGCCGCCCAACACCGGCCCTAGGGAAAGGCCAGTGTATACCGTAGCCACGGAAATACCCAGTACTTTACCTCGCTCCTGGGGTGGAAAGACTGAGGTCAAGATAGCCATGCTGGTCCCAAAAATCATAGCGCTGCCTATTCCCTGAAGAACCCGGAAGGCAATTAACGACTCAATGGACCAGGCAAAACCGCATAATCCGGAAAAGAGACCAAAAAGGCTAATACCCAATATAAATATCTTTTTTCTGCCCACAATGTCTGCCAGTCTACCAAAGGGAACCAGGAAAGCCGCAGAGGCTAACAGATAACTGGTGGCCACCCAGCCCAGCAAAAGGGCACTGCTACCAAATTCTTTACCAATGGAAGGGATAGCTAGGTTAATAGCACTGCCAGTGAATGGGGTTAAAAAGGATGCTCCGCAGGCCACCAACAAGGTATACTTTTTTAATGAAGCGTTTGGTTCCATCACTCTTGTCCTACCTTCATTTTATATTGTGAATCCATATTATCATAACACTTAATGTATGTACACTGATCATATAAATTTTTACAGAGGGAGAACGTTTGGTCAAGGTATGCAGTGATAAATAAAACCCTCAGTTAAACTGAGGGCTAATTGCAGATTTCTTCGGCTAGTTTTTTTAATTTACTGGACATAAAAACAATATCATTGACTGATGCAGAAATTTCTTGTGCAGATGCGGTCTGTTCTTCTGTAACGGCGGCTAATTGATGAATTTGTTCACCAAGATCATTTATAGAGATTTGTATCTGAGAAAGGATATCTGTTATTTCTTTAACAGACCCTGTGGTTCTACCAGCAAGTTTCCGTATTTCTTCTGCTACAACATTGAAACCTCGACCTTGATCACCGGCCCGGGCTGCTTCGATGGCAGCATTAAGACCAAGGAGATGGGTTTGGGAAGCCACGTCTTTAATAAGGTTTAAAACCATATCGGTTTTCTGTACGTTTGCATTGATTGAGTCTGCTTGTCCAGAGAGATTTGTAGCAGTGGCAGCCAGTTGTTCAGAGGCAGCGGATAATCCAGTGGTAGTTTCTCCAATCGTGTTCAATGTTTGATCCAATTTATTGGCGCCCTCAAAGAGAGTGTCTTGCATTGTGGTAGGCTGAAAGATACCCACTGTGCCAATTAAGTTGCCCTCTTTGCTATATAAGGGAGCACACCTTGCTAAATAAGCTACACCGTAAATGGATATATCTGTTATCTTAGTGCTAATTCTGTTTCTGTTTTGTATAACCTGATGGGTTGTACTGCCAGGCTTAATTAGGTCTCCTGGATTAACGTAATGGTTTAACTGGACACCGGGAGAGTAATAATGGAATTTCTCTAAGTCTGTTAGAGAAATTGCACTATCAGAACCTAATGTCTTTTTTACACAATCGATTAGGCTTACAAGTTCATCCCAATTAATTTCACTCATCAATGCCACCCCCAATGCCATTTTTATTCTTTATAGCAGATAAAAAGTCCTGCAACTATTCAGATAATTCGATTTAATTATTTCCGTGTAAATAAATGTTTCGTTATAAAATACAAAACAAAGTTTTTTTAATCTGGAAGCATAAACAAATTTGTAATTTTATCGATAGAATAAATAAAGGAGATTAGCTTCAGAAATATGTTTAACTATAATCGATAAAATTTAAAAATAGGGAAAAAAACAAAAGGGGAAATAGTTTGAAATTTGTTACAATTAATTACATTTACCTTACTTTTGTCCTATTTCAAATGTTTTTTATTATATATGTAGAATATGTGCATAAGGAATTCTTGAGGGGTGAAGAAAATTGACTCTTTAAAGAAACGGGGGATTCTTTAATACAGAAAGTAGGGATATTTTACTGATAGTAGGAAAACACGGAAACATTATGGAGCCAATTATGCTGCTGTGAAAGCCTATGGATACAGCCTGAAAGAACTACTTACTCTTAGTATTTATGATCTGCGGGAACCAGGAACCATTGGGCAAGTTGCCATCCAAATGAGACAGGCCCTTGAAAAAGGTACGCTATTTGATACAATCCACAGGCGCAAGGACCGCAGTGTATTTCCGGTGGAGGTAAGTGCCAAAAGAATTTTGCACGATGGAAATATTTTAATCCTCAGCTCTATCCGGGACATTAGTCATCGTCGAAAAACAGAACTGGCCCTTCGACAATCCAATGAAGAGTTAACCGCTGCCAATGAGGAATTAATTGCCTCAAACGAGCAGATACTGGCCACCGAAGAAGAATTGCGGCAGCAGTTTATTGAGTTGCAAAAAAGCAAGGACCAACTGGCTACGGCTAACCGTCAGTTGGCAGAGATTATAGAATTTTTGCCAGATGCTACTTTTATCGTAAACCAAGAAAAAAAGTAATTGCTTGGAATCAAGCCATTCAGGAAATGACCGGCGTTAATAAGGAGAAAATCCTTTGGCCATAACTATAATTTGGCAAGAATTGGCGGCG
The DNA here is from genome assembly GCF_000016165.1 of Desulforamulus reducens MI-1. Classification (GTDB taxonomy): domain Bacteria; phylum Bacillota; class Desulfotomaculia; order Desulfotomaculales; family Desulfotomaculaceae; genus Desulfotomaculum; species Desulfotomaculum reducens. The sequence goes on from NC_009253.1 coordinate 648,177, forward strand.
ATGAGTTTGCGGTATTGATAACCCAATGTTCAAGGGATGTTCTGGTCAAATATTGCCAGGATATCAAGAAGAATATAAAGGACTTTAATCAGCAAAACCAGGATTTACCGCCTTTAAGCCTCTCGATAGGCTATGCTATACGGGAGAATAGACATAAAACCATGAGTCAACTTTTTACAGAGGCAGATAACAATATGTACCGGGAAAAACTGCATAGGAATTTAAGTTCCCGGAGCTCTATTGTTAGCGCACTAATGAAAGCCCTGGAGGCACGAGACTTTATTACCGAGGGACACGGCGAGAGGATAGAAGTACTTATCAAAAAAGTAGGAAAGAAAATGGGTCTAACCCCAAGTAACATTTATGGCCTTCGATTACTGCACAATTTCATGATATAGGAAAGGTAGGTATACCGGATCGCATTCTTTTTAAACCCGGGCCCCTGACAAAGGATGAGCAAAAGGAAATGGAGAGGCACAGTGAAATCGGCTATCGAATAGCCCAATCTGCCTCGGAATTGATGCCCATTGCAGATTGGATTTTGAAGCATCATGAATGGTGGAATGGGAAGGGCTATCCGCTGGGATTAAAGGGGGAGGAGATTCCCCTGGAATGCCGTATTCTTGCCATTGCCGATGCTTATGATGCCATGAGTAATGATCGTCCCTATAGGCGAGCTTTAGAAAAATCCATTATTCTAGAAGAACTCAAGAGATGTGCTGGTATTCAGTTCGACCCCCAACTGGTTGATGTTGTACTAAGGATCATTGAAAAAGAATTTAATGGACTAAGACATATTTCACTGTTCAACAAGTTGCTATATCGGCAGAAGAGTTAGCAGACATCTCAAATTCACTACAAGGGGCTATCGAAAGATTCAAATTGAAATAACTCCCAGAGGAAGGAATATTAAAAATTTTGAAATTAACAGGGTAAAATAATATAAATTTTTATTCGACAAATATTTACAACATAACTATTTTTATGCTAAATTATACTGGAGGAATTTGTTCGAAGACGATTAGACCCCGTCCTCTGAAACAGCCTCCGTTTATAGGGACTTGTCTATCAAGTCCCTTTTTTTAGCAAATCAGAAAGTATAGAACTTTCGATTTGCATAAGGGCAACTAAGGCTTACGCTGTCATCTAAAGGCTTAGCGTAAGCCAAGTTTTCTTTAGACGCTAAAATTAAATAGGCTACCGAGGTTACCAAATGAAAAAAAGAAACCAGCACAGGCAAGCTTTACTAAGGCTTTTGGAAACGGAATTGATCATGTACCCTGAATTAAAAAAGAAGGCTTTAAAGTATCCCAGCTTTGAGCGTATTGCCCATATTCAAGCCATCGAAACAGCCCTTGAGGTATTTTGTACCAATGAGGTAAAGAGAGAGTTTGTTAAGTTGAAGTTTTGGGGAAGGCGAATGAAAAATCATGAAATTGCTACTCAATTAGAGATTCCTAAAGAAGCTTTACCCCGTTGGCGCAAAACATTATTAACCATCCTGGCAGAGAAGCTTAATATGGATGATCTATAAGATAAGCAATTTATATTTGTATCATTACCCGGTGAAAAACCCGGGTTTTTTTGTCATATCAAGATTGTAATTCAGACTACCGACATGGTTATTTCTATTTGTTAGAACAATAACAAGTGAAAAAGCTTAGCCATGCTTACTAATAATTAAAATTAATCCCACAATGAATTGTTGTTTCGACACAATTCTTGTTTGTTTATCGGTAAGCAGACCAAGGGGCATGATTGTATTAAAGATAATTATCACAATTCCGGTCGAGCTCGCGGTCAAAAAAAACACCTTTGTCAAGAAAATTTCATTTAATAAGAGATAGCTTAACATAACCTTTATAGCTAAACAAGTTAACCTAATTAAAGATGTTTGTCAATTGTATGATTGTTTTTTGTATTATAAGTAGTGCGCACTACTGATTTGCCAAATTTGATTATGATAATCTTTAGATAATGAACCGTGAAAACTTTCCCAAGGACATTTGTCTAGTATAAGCGTAAGAAAGGAATGCTGAGAATGACAAAACCCATTACTGAATTAACTTTCCTCAACGGTATTCACTATTTCCATGAGCACACCTGGGCCAAAGTTGAAGGTGATCTAGTAAAGGTAGGTATAACCGACTTCGCTCAGGATAGCCTGGGTAACATTATCTTCGTAGAACTGCCCAATGAAGGTGAGACTTTTAGCAAAGGTGACGAATTCGGTCAGGCTGAATCCGCTAAAACCGTTTCTGCTCTCTACATGCCAGTGAGCGGTGAAATTGTAGAAGTGAACAGTGAATTAGAAGAAGCACCCCAAAATGTCAATGAAGACCCCTATGGTTCTGGCTGGATGATTATAGTTAAGCCCAGCAATCTTGATGAAGTTAAAGAACTGTTGTCTAAGGAAGAATACCTGAATCAAATCAAGTAGAGGGGGGTCAGACCCCTGAAATATTTGTCGAATAATCTTATTAGAATGGAAGGAGATGGCATTATGAGTTACACCATCTACTCAGCCACTGGCTGCACCCGTTGCAAAATCGTTAAACAAGTTATGAAGGAACGTGGCATTGACTTTATAGAACAGGACATGAAAGCAGAAGGTAAGGAAGCCTTTCAAAAATTTTATGCCGCCAACCGGAAAGCTATTTTTCGTGGCCCGGACGGTGTTGAATTCCCTCTATTACATGATGGTGAGGTGATTCGCCAAGGTATTGGTGCCTCAGTGGCCTACATCTATTCTGGTATGAAGCTGGATGGTTTCTTTAGTGTAGGGACCCTGCACAAAGAATGGGTAGACGGCATCCATGTTTCCGGTGGTAACCCCGCATATGCTGCAGAATTTATTGAGGTTTTACGTTACATTAAAAATACCAATAATATGAAATTGCAGCTGGATACCAACGGTTTAAACAGTGCTATTCTGGAGCAAATCCTGACTGAAAATCTGGCGGATGTAGTGATCATGAATGTCCTAGGGCCCAAAGAATTGTACGGCCAGCTTGTGGGCAAGGATGTAGACCTAGCTGAGATTGAAAAATCCATCGCTTTGGTAACTAAATTTCCAGAGTACAAATTCCAGACCACCGTTGCCCCCGTGGTTCGCCAAGATGGAGATATTAGCTACCTAACCACTAAGGAAATAGGGGCCACAGCAAAATTAATTGCTGAAGCCACAGGAAGCATGAAAAACCCTTACCTAGTTAAATTATTTAAGCCTAAAGAGTGCAAGGACGAGCGTTTTAAAGGCGTCGAGTCCATGGCTACGGAAGCACTGTTACCTTATCGCACAGCAGCCAGAAGCCATCAAGTCTTTGTGGAAATTGAAAAGGCATAACAAGCATTTAAATAGAGAAAATAGCGAATAGAGGCAATAACATGAGTTATCCAACGGTATACCCAACTGGAGTTACCATTTACAATCCCAAGAAAGCCTGGAGTGGTTATACTATCTTCCAAGCCAGAGAAGTAGGTGCTTTGCTGATTGATATGAATGGCAGCGAAGTAAACCTGTGGGAGGGACTGCACGGCTTTCCTAACAAAATCCTGCCCGGTGGCTATGTAATGGGTCACCTTGGGGATAGAAACAACAACTTCGGTATGCAGGACCAGACTGACTTAGTACAGGTTGATTGGGAAGGCAACATTGCCTGGAAATTTAACCAGTACGAATTTATCGAAGATCCCGGTGAAGAACCCCAGTGGATGGCTAGACAACACCACGATTACCAGCGTGAAGGTAACCCTGTAGGTTACTATGTTCCTGGTATGGAACCCCAAACCGATAAGGGCAACACACTGATACTTGTCCATAAAAATGTTAAAAACCCTAAGATTTCTGATAAATTACTGCTGGATGATGTTATTATTGAAGTAGATTGGGAAGGTAACATTGTTTGGGAATGGGCTTGCAATGAGCACTTTGACGAGTTTGGCTTTGACGAAGCCGCTAAAAACATCTTATCCCGTGACCCCAATATGAGAACTTCCGGTGGTGGTATGGGTGACTGGATGCACGTAAACTCCATGTCCGTCCTGGGTCCCAACAAGTTTTATGATGCAGGTGATGAGCGCTTTCATCCTGACAACATTATTATTGATGGTCGGGAAACCAACATTATTTGTATTATTGACAAGAAAACCGGCAAAATTGTTTGGAAATTAGGTCCAAACTATGATACCAGTGAAGAACTTAAGAAAATTGGCTGGATCATTGGTCAACACCATGCCCACATGATTCCCAAAGGTCTGCCTGGTGAAGGAAACATTTTAATCTTTGACAATGGTGGCTGGGCTGGTTATGGTGTGCCTAACCCTGCTTCCCCTACTGGAGCAAAGAATGCCCGTCGGGACTACTCTCGGGTACTGGAAATTGACCCCACTACCCTGAAGATTGTATGGCAGTATACCCCTGCTGAAGCTGGTTTCGTTATGCCAACTGACTCTGAACGTTTCTACAGCCCTTATATCAGCAGTGCCCAGCGTTTGCCTAACGGTAACACCCTAATTACCGAAGGCTCTGACGGTCGTATCTTTGAAGTAACCCCAGACTATGAAGTTGTTTGGGAATACATCAGTCCCTATAAAGGTGTACACTTACCCACTAACATGGTATATCGTGCTTACCGTGTACCCTACGAGTGGGTACCCCAAGTAGAACGTCCGGTGGAAACTGCCATTGAGCCTGTGGATTTAACAACCTTTCGGATGCCCGGTGCAGCACCTATGGGTGCTAAGAAAACTACTGTTATTGAAGGCACACGTCCTTACCAAGGCGACAAGGCTCTGTGCGTCGCGGCAGGTGATGAAGTAGAAGAAAAGTAACTAATAAATGGGGGGCTACCAGCCCCCCATTAATTTAATCTAGATTTTTAATAAAATTAGCTAAGACAATCCAATTTTAAGGGAGGTTATAAACATGACTTATAAAGCTGTGGTTATCGGCGGTGGTCCTGGTGGTTATGTAGCTGCCATTAGAATAGCCCAACTGGGCGGCAAGGTTGCGGTAGTGGAAAAGGATAGGCTGGGGGGGACCTGTTTAAATAGAGGCTGCATTCCTACCAAATCACTGATTGCTGCGGTTGATAAATTGAAAGCGGTGGAAGAAGCCGCTGCCTTTGGTATTGAAGTTGGCCAGCCGATGATTAATTTTAGCAAGGTCCAGGCCAGAAAGTCTGAAGTGGTTGAGAAGCTAGTGGGCGGTATTAATTTCCTATTTAATAAGAACAAAGTAGAATTATTTAACGGAACCGCTAAAATAAAAGCGCCGGGTGTGGTGGAAGTTGAGAATAATGGTGAAACCCAGAAATTGCAGTGTGAAAATATTGTCATTGCCACTGGCTCCAGCCCTGCCCTTATTAAAGCACTGGGGTACAACGGAAACACCATTATTACCAGTGAAGAGGCCTTGCAATTGACGGAAATTCCTAGAAGTCTGCTGATTATTGGTGCTGGTGTAATTGGTTGTGAATTTGCCCATATTTATGGTAGTATGGGGACAGAGATTACCATGGTAGAAGCAGCACCCAGCATTTTATCCCTGCAAGATAAAGATATTTCACGCCGGATGCAGACTATCTTCAAGAAGAAAAAGTTTAATATAAAAACCAATGTCACCATTAAGAAAATTGAAGAGGTAGACAATGGTATTCAAGCTGAGTTAGAAAACGGCGACATCATCAAAGCTGAAAAAGCACTGATCTCCATTGGTCGTATCCTTAATACCAAAAATCTAGGCTTAGCAGAGGCTGGTATTGAGTGCGGCGAAAGAGGTCAGATTTTAGTTAATGACCAAATGCAAACCAACATCAAGGGCTTCTATGCCATTGGTGATGTAATTAGTAAGTATCAGTTGGCCCATGTAGCTTCCGCCCAGGGTATTGTGGCAGCGGAGAACATTATGGGTATTGAATCCACCATGAATTATAGTGCCGTTCCCAGCTGTATTTTTACCAGCCCTGAAATAGGTTCCGTAGGTATGACTGAGCAGCAGGCAAAGGATCAAGAAATACCTGTAAAAACCGGCAAATTTAATTTCATGGCTAATGGTAAAGCCCTTAGTATAGGGGAAGGCGAAGGTTTTGTTAAGATTGTTACCCATAAAGAAACCGATGTGATTTTGGGTGTTCATATCATAGGGCCCCATGCCTCTGATTTGATTGCCGAAGCAACCCTGGCCGTAAAAAATAAGCTGACAGCTAAAGAATTGGCATCTACCATCCATGCACATCCTACCCTGGCAGAAGCAATCATGGAAGCAGCCGAGAATGTGCACGGTTTAAGTATTCACGGCTAAAAATGTAGGTGGATGTTAAGGAGTGTATAATTATGAAACTATTCGTAGCAAAATTGGGTGAAATAGACTATCAAGATGCATTAACAATGCAAGAAAAACTACTGCTTTTACGCCAACAGAACAAAGTAGAAGACATTATGCTCCTGCTGCAACATCCACCTACATTAACCTTAGGAACACGGGAAAACCGATATAATATCCTTGTGCCTGAAGTAGAGTTAAAAAGGCAAGGAGTTAATATTTTTAAAAGTAACCGGGGTGGTGATGTAACCTATCATGGCCCCGGTCAGATTGTGGGCTACCCCATTGTAGATCTGAATGGACATGGCAAAAGCATCCGAGAATATGTCCACAAAATTGAAGAAACCTTTATTCAATTATTAAAGGAAGAATATGATTTAACAGCCAGCCGGGAAAGTAAATATCACGGCGTATGGCTTGGTAATGAAAAAATAACCGCCATTGGCTGTGCTGTTAAAAGATGGGTTACCATGCACGGTTTTGCCTTTAATGTTAATACAAACTTAAGTCATTTTAATTTAATTAATCCCTGTGGTATTACCGATCGTGGCGTCACCTCGCTGCAGAAAATTTTTGGACAACCCCAGGATATGGAGAAGGTCTACAAACAGGTTATTACCTACTTTAGCAGGGTTTTTGATTTCGAACCCGAGATTATTGATGATAAAAAATTAAACGAAATAGTAGGGAGAGAGTAACATGAATAAACGAAAACCCGATTGGCTAAAGATAAAACTGCAAGGGGCAGAAAAATCACACGAGGTTAAAGACATGTTAAAAAGACTTTCTTTACACACCGTGTGTGAGGAAGCCAATTGTCCCAACCTCATTGAATGCTTCGGTCGAAAGACAGCCACTTTTATGATTTTGGGCAGTGTATGTACCCGTAATTGTACCTTCTGTAATGTTACCAAGGGTTTAACCCAAGCCGTAGATGCCGAGGAACCATCCAATGTGGCTCAGGCAGTAAAGGAACTGGGACTGAAGCATGTCGTAATAACTTCTGTAACCAGAGATGACCTGCCGGATGGTGGTGCCGGGCACTTTGCCAAGGTTATTGAAAAGTTAAGGCCCACCGAAGTTATTGTGGAAGTGCTGATTCCAGATTTCCAGGGTGATCGTGAGGCATTGGACACTGTTATTAGGGCTAAACCTCATATCTTAAATCATAATATCGAAACGGTACCCAGATTATATGCAACGGTTCGTCCCAAGGCCAGCTATGCCCGATCCTTGGAGTTACTGAAAAATTCCAAAGAACTGGATCCAGGTATCTTTACTAAATCCGGTATCATGGTTGGTTTAGGCGAGCAGGAGGAAGAGGTTATTGCCGTATTACAGGATTTACGGGCTGTTGACTGTGACTTACTGACAATTGGACAATACTTGGCTCCCTCGGCCAAGCATCACCCAGTAATTGAATATATTCACCCGGAATTGTTTAAAAAATATAAAGACGTGGCCTATGAAATGGGCTTTAAATATGTTGCCTCCGATCCCCTGGTTAGGAGTTCATACCACGCAGCAGATGTATCACATATAATTGGATAATTGATAAATGGCTGGCCTAGTAAAAGGTCAGCTTATTTTTTCTAAAATAGTGTGAGGTATAAAAGAATAAATGATTCTTCATTATTTGTCAGGATTGTAGTTGGGTTAACAATTTCTATTACTCGTCTATGATAATGTAATGTCATAAGGAATTATAAAAAGTGCCAGGAATGGTTCCATTATAGTAGGTGATTGGGAAAAACTGAAAGAAAAAGGATTTGGAGTATAAGCACATTTAATAGCAAAATTGGTTTTTCTTCAATTCAAAAACATTCTCTGCCTAGGGGCAGTTTTTTTTGCTTCCTTTTAGGAGTATTCCTTCCTTGTCCATGTGTACAAAAATGGTAAAGCAAAAAAATAATAAAAACTTCTATTTGTGGAAAAATATCTTGAAGGTTGGTGAAAATAAATGTCCCTAAAGGATATATTTGGCAAGTTAAAGCGTGGTAAAAACAAAAACCAATCAGCGTATATTTCATCTGTTAAAAAGAATATTTTTCTGACCGGGGATATAGAAATAGATGTGGAGACTATTTATCGAGGGCTTGGCGGTAGCACCGATATCATGCGAAGGAAAATTACAATTGGAACAATTCCAGCCACGTTAGTCTATATTAATGGTATTGTCAATATTGATGTTATTAATAGACAAATTATTAGCCAACTGCAACAGATTTTTAATGTAAATTCAACAAATCTTATAACATGCATCCTTTTTAGTACTATCTTAATCATTAGCATGCTCCCACATAATATGGAACAGGCTATCCAATTAAGCACCTATTTGGGTTACTTGGGGTTGGCCTTCATATCCCTGATTCCTGCCGGTTATTCAAGTGCACGATAAGAACAAATTAGGATCGCAGGAGTGGCACTATTTAAAAAGTATAAAATGGTGGATATCCTTAACCCTAAGGATATGAGAGTGTTAACCTGGCTTCGGGGGAACCAAGCCTATGGGGATATTCCATTCAATGTTACAGACATGGATGGGAAAAGGCATCAAATTACCTTTTGAGGGGGCTAACAGTCGTTCTGTCCATGACTACCTGGCGGAGGGGCAGCCCACCTTTAAAATTAATGTAAAACTGCAGGGTACGATCATTGAAGCTGTTAAACCCATTTGATTTGCAGGTAAAGTGGATAATCTGGAAATGGTAAGCAATGCTCTGGAAGCAACTGTTAAACAGCAGTGCGAGGATTTAGCGGAACGCTTACAAGTGAATATCAAGTGGATGCAATTCTACTGGGAAATATGCCCGGGCTCATTGGCCCAAAAAGAAAACATAATCCACAAAATGTGGATAAAGCTGTGGAGAACGTGTTAATAAAATGTTGAAAACAGAAGAAGCTTGTCATGTTAAAATAGCAAAAAAATTATACTAAGTAAAAAGTTTATAGCCTTGCATATCCGTTGGCCCTCAATCAATTATTGGGGGTTTTGTTATTTCTATCACTGGAATATAAGAAAGCCAAGCAAGTTATACCAAAAAAATATAAAAGAAAGAAAAGAGGTAGTAGACCTAGCCATTTTGGAAATGCTAGATAACAACTGAACACTAGAAAAATCAGGAATAGAAGAAATCCAGTCATTGAATTACCTGTATACAAAATCTGCTAATTCAAGTATGATTAATACCGTATGAGATAAAAGGGCTATTGTTTAAGGAGGATAATATGATTACATATGAAGTACTTTCCCACGCTCTTATAAGGTCCGCTAAAGAAGCAGGGCTTAAGGCATATAACGTAAAGAGTATGATGAATACCATTACCTGTGACAGGGAATTCAGCTTTCTATGTACACCAGAAGAAAGTGATGAGCCTTATACAGTAAGGGCAGAGATTGATTTTCATTGGGATAGCGTGCTTACCGCACAAACAGTGTATGGAAACAACCGCCCTGTATTCGATGAAAGCAGTGCCAGTGTACCATCCGATGAATTGGATACCGACTTTCTGGTAGAGCTCCAGATCAAATATAGTTTTGAGGCAGACGAAAACATTGATAAGTTAAACCAAGAATTAAATCGGGTTTTTGCAAAGTACATGAGCCATGATAATATTCCTTCAATACGCTGGCAATTAATCGTAAGTAATAAAGGTGAGCAGAAGATTACATCCATTTGGGCAGTTCATTATTGGGATATCAATATTAAAAAGGATGTTGAATTTAACCAAATTTTTAGGGAGATACATAGTGTACTGATGGGTTTAAAGGACCTTTCCTTTCTAAAATAGAGTGGTGCTTGGTGCAAAAATAGGGGGATGGAAGCTGGTGTAGCTTCTGTCCCCCTATTTTTTCTGCACTTTAAAATAAACCTTACTTCACAATCTGCTAATAAATTAGTAAATATTTAATTAAAAATTTGTTAGAAAAGTATAAAAAAATTTTAATACCATGAAGGATTTTGGAAAAATACGGAGAAATGTAAATTAAACGACAAAGGAAAAGTAAGTTACCTGATATTTGGTATAGTGAAAAAACGAATTAGAACAAGGCAAAACAAGTATTTTCTATATGCGAGCAGGTTTTATAAAAACCTGCTAAAAAAATAAGATAAAACAATTAAATTTTTTTTATAAACTTACTAATTTTTTTTAAGAAACTAAAGGAATTTGTTGAAAAAAGTAGAAATGAAACATAAATAAACGCACGAAGGCCACCGTTAGTGCCCAAATGCTAGAGTTATGGCGTAGACAAGTTTTTCTTAAAGGGGGGACGATTTAATGACAGGTCAAATAACAGAAACCCAGCATCAATTGCAGATCCTGATCCCCATTGCCACAGGGTTGGTACAGACCTTCGGCAAATACTGCGAAGTGGCTGTTCACGATCTACGTACACCGGAAAATTCCTTAATATATGTCGCAGGAAGTATCACACGGCGTGAAAAGGGTGCGCCTATTACAAACATTGTGTTAGAAGGCGTAAGGAAATATGGTGACAGCTGTCCGGATTTGATTGGCTATAAGAATGTTACCAAGGATGGCAGGATATTAAAATCATCAACCATTTTTGCCAGAAACGAAGAAGGAAAAATCATTGGCTGCCTGTGTATTAACTACGACATCAGTGATTTATTAACCCACAAGGGGCACATCGAAGAATTTGTTGGTTTTGGCGACAAAGAACAATCCAGTGACAGTGTTGAGGATTTTGCTTCTGATGTTACAGAGGTGCTGGAAAACATGATTGGTCAGGTTATCAAAAACTTGACCGTACCAGTGGCAAATATGCAAAAGGAAGACAAGATGCAAGTTGTCCGCGAGCTTGACCTTAAAGGTGTTTTTATGATTAAAGGGGCCGTGGATAAAGTAGCAGCTGTACTGGGAGTTTCCCGGTATACAGTCTATAACTACCTAGAAGAGGACCGGTCTAACCGGACCAATAACATAATTTAGTTGAAAGGTGATGACGTTCCATGAACAAAGAAATTATCAGCACTGATAAGGCTCCGGCTGCAATCGGACCTTATTCCCAAGCAGTAAAGGTTGGCAACCTAATGTTTATCTCTGGCCAAATTCCCATTGATCCTACCACAGGCAATGTGGTTGAAGGGGATGTACAAGCACAAACCAGACAATGTATTAAAAACCTGCAGGCCATTTGTGAAGAGGCCGGCTCTAGTTTGAAGGATGTTGTAAAAACCTCTGTGTTTGTGAAGGACATGAACCAGTTTGCTAAAGTGAATGAAACCTATGGCGAGTTCTTTAACGAAGAGGCTCCAGCCCGTGCCTGCGTAGAAATTTCCTGCCTGCCCAAGAATGTACAGGTGGAAATCGAAGCAATTGTACTAATTAAGTAATTTTCTAAACATTATTTACTAGGAGGAATTTGTAATGAGCTACGTATCTCATCTGGAATGCGCCAAATGTGGAAAACACTATCACAGTGAAGAAGTTCGTCAGCTTTGCCCTGAGTGCAGCGGTCCGCTGGTTGTTCGCTATGACTTGGAGGCAGTGAAGGAAAATTTCCACAAGGAAGATTTAAAGGACCGTGAGCCCAGCCTCTGGCGTTACTGGGAACTGCTTCCCTTAAAAGACAGAAAGAATCTGGTATCCCTGGGTGAAGGCATGACCCCCATGATTAAAATGGAGAAAGCAGGTCCTGCCATTGGTTTAAACAACCTGTACTTGAAGGACGAAGGAATTATCCCCTCTGGTACCTTTAAATCCAGAGGAGCCACCGTTGGGGTATCCAGAGCAAAGGAACTGGGTATTAAAACCCTGGCTATGCCCACCAATGGTAACGCAGGTGCTTCTTGGTCCACCTATGGTGCCAGAGCTGGCATTAAATCGGTAATTGTTATGCCTCAGGATGCTCCTGAAATTACCCGTAACGAGTGTGCCATTACTGGTGCGGATCTCTACCTGGTGGATGGGCTGATCAGTGATGCTGGTAAAATTGTGGCCCGTGCTGTGCAAAAATACGGTTGGTTTGATGTTTCGACCTTAAAAGAGCCCTATCGTATTGAAGGTAAAAAAACGATGGGTCTAGAGATTGTAGAACAATTCAACTGGGAAGTTCCTGATGTTATCCTTTATCCCACTGGCGGTGGTGTAGGGATCATCGGTATCTACAAAGCCCTAAAAGAATTACAGGCTATCGGCTGGATTGGAGAAAAAATGCCCCGTCTGGTAGCTGTACAGGCGGAAGGTTGTGCACCCATAGTAAAAGCATGGCAAGAGGGCAAAAAAGAATCCGAATTCTGGAACAATGCTTATACCTGTGCCTTTGGTATTACTGTACCCAAAGCTCTGGGTGACTTCCTAGTACTGGATGCCATCTACAAAACCAATGGTTGCGCCATTGCCATCGGTGATGAAGATCTTCTTAAGGCTCAGGCAGTACTGGCAGCACAAGAAGGTGCCTTTGTTTGCCCCGAGGGTGCTTCCTTGTACACTGCGGCACAAAAACTGAGAGAACAAGGCTGGATAAAAGAGGACGAGAAGGTTGTTCTGCTGAACACCGGTACCGGTCTAAAATATCCTGAAACTGTTAAGGTAAATGTTCCTTTGTTGCAACCCAATGATGATATTCCAGAAGCATAGGTCCTAAAGTATAGAAAGATAAAAAACAACCCCCGGCAAATATCATTTGTCGGGGACAAATACAAAAATTAAAATCCGACTACCATAATACACCCAGAAGGGATGTCTTGCAATCCCTTCTAAATTAAAAATGAATTCCCCCAACCAAATTTATAAAAAATATCTGATTGGAGGACGTAATATGGCAGAAAACAAGAAAATGGGTTTACCCGCTAAGATGGGTATTGGTTTAATTGCCGGTGTGATTGCAGGTTTGATTTTTCAAAAGGCTGGTTGGAATGTAGATTATGTAAAACCAGTTGGTGATTTGTTTATTCGCTTAATCCGTATGGTTGTTATTCCCCTTGTCTTTGCTTCTCTGGTGGCCGGTGCAGCCAGTATCGGTGATTCCCGGAAGTTAGGTAGCATTGCTTCCAAGAGTATTGCCTGGATGTTTGGGACCACGGCTGTGGCTGTGGGATTAGGGCTCTTTTTTGCCAATTTAATTAAACCAGGTGTAGGACTAAGCCTTTCCACCGAAGGGCTCAAGGCTAAGGAAATTGTTCCCCCCAGTATCGTAGACACTTTACTGAACATTGTTCCCATCAACCCACTGCAGGCCTTCGCAGAAGGCAACCTGCTGCAAGTCATCTTCTTTGCCGTGTTCTTTGGTTTTGCCTTGAACGCCATTGGCGAAAGAGGGAAGCCTCTTCTAAATATCTTTGAAATGGTAACTGATGTTATGATCAAGTTAACCGGTATTGTAATGAACTTTGCTCCCTATGGTGTCTTTGCTTTAATCACCTTTACAGTGGCTAAAAACGGTGCCGCAGTGTTGCTTCCTTTAATAAAGTTGATTGTGGCAATGTACCTGGTCTCTGTTATTCACATCATCCTGGTATACCTGCTTCCTATTAAATTTATTGCTGGTAAGAGCTGGAGAGAATACTTTAAGGCCATTGCTGAGCCCCTGCTGGTTGCTTTCAGCACCTGCTCCAGTGCCGCTGCCCTGGCACTAAACCTCAAGTCTACCCAAAAGTTGGGTGCTTCTAAAAACGTTGCTAGCTTTACCATTCCTCTGGGTAACACCATTAATATGGACGGTGCCGCCATTTACCTTGGCTTAGCAGCCGTATTTGTAGCTCAGGTTTATAATATTCCCTTAACCGGTGGTGAACAATTAACCATTCTGCTAATGGCTGTATTGGCCTCCATTGGCTCTGTAGGTGTTCCTTCAATGGCACTGGTAGTTATGACAATGGTATTTACCTCCATTGGCCTGCCGCTGGAAGGTATTGCACTGGTGGCTGGAGTGGACAGAATTCTGGATATGGCCAGAACCTCTCTTAACGTATTCGGTGACAACACTACCGCCCTGATTGTCTCCAAATGGGAAGGAGAACTGGGTGAAACCAACCTGGAACTGGATGAGCAAGCTACATAAACAATGTGGGTGAGGCTCTAAGAGCTTCACCTTTTTATATTTTATCCACTATTGAATCTAACCATGAAAAGAAACTTATTATAGCATTGGGAAAAATGTTAATTAATTTTATAGGGATTTTTGATTATGCAGAATGCTCAAAATAAGTGTAGTATTGCAAACAAACTTATTGGAGGGAAAATACGTGGCTGAAAAAGGAACATGGACCGTTAAAAAAGGTCTTGCAGAGATGCTTAAGGGCGGGGTAATTATGGATGTTACCACCCCTGAACAAGCAAAAATCGCTGAAGAGGCCGGTGCTTGTGCTGTAATGGCTTTAGAAAGAGTACCTGCTGATATTCGGGCTGCTGGTGGAGTGGCTAGGATGGCAGACCCCAATATTATATTACGCATTATGGAAGCTGTAACCATTCCAGTTATGGCAAAGGCGAGAATTGGACATTTTGTTGAAGCTCAGATTTTAGAAGCTCTTGGTGTTGATTACATTGATGAGAGTGAAGTTTTAACTCCTGCAGATGAAGTTTTCCATATCGACAAACACCAATTTAAAGTACCCTATGTTTGTGGTGCAAGAAACCTGGGCGAAGCTCTACGTAGGATTGGCGAAGGTGCTGCTATGATTCGTACCAAGGGTGAACCGGGTACTGGTAATGTTGTAGAGGCTGTGCGTCATATGAGACAAGTTATGAGTGAAATTCGGATGGTACACAATATGCCAAAGGATGAGCTTATGACTGCAGCAAAAGAAATGGGAGCTCCCTATGATCTAGTATTACAGGTCCATGAATTAGGTAAATTACCGGTTGTGAATTTCGCTGCTGGTGGTATTGCAACTCCTGCGGACGCTGCCCTAATGATGCAACTGGGCTGTGATGGTATCTTCGTAGGTTCCGGTATTTTCAAATCTAATGATCCTGCATCCAGAGCTAAAGCCATCGTAGCAGCAACCACCCATTATAATGATCCAAAAATATTAGCAGAAATATCAAAGGATTTAGGAGAGGCAATGCCAGGTATGGAAATCTCCAGTATTCCTACTGAACACCGTATGCAAGAAAGAGGATGGTAAAAGGATAATGGCAATTGGAGTTTTGGACTTGCAGGGGGCATTTATTAAATGATAAGTAAAAAAAGAGGCTATTGCCTCTTTTTTTACTTATCACGAAGCCATGGTTGGGATTAATACCGGGTCAGCCTTTGGTTTGCAGGGGGAAGGGTTTGTACGTTTAAATTTTGGCTGCCCTAGGTCTGTTCGCAAGGAAGGCTTGGAGAGGATTCAACGTACCGTTAATAAAACGTTGTGATATTTTAAGATGTTTTCTAACAAAAAAGTTAAATTACCCCCAAAACATCTATATTATTTAGTATAATTTCGTAGGGGGGAATAACATGAAAAAATTAATCAGCACAATTATTACAATCTGCTTCTTGTTAACAGTTACGCCGGCCTTGGCAAAAACGCCTGAATTAATCATAAATAATCAACCGGTAAAAAGTGATGTATCACCGCAAATCATAGACGGTCGGGTATTGGTCCCCTTAAGAGTTATCTCCGAGTCATTGGGAGCTCTGGTTGATTGGGAAAAGGACTCTCAAACGGTAAAAATTCAAGATCAGCACAAAACACTGAGGTTACAACTTCAAAATAAAATTACATATGTAAATGATCAACCCTTGGAGCTGGATGTACCGCCCCTGATGCTGGATAATCGTACAATGGTTCCGCTGAGATTTATCAGCGAGCAACTGGGTGCAAGGGTAAGTTGGATTGGCACTGAAAAGAAGGTTATCATAGAACGAAGCGAAAATAACTCTGTTAAGGATGGGCCTACGTCGGTACCGGCTGACAGAAAATTAACTAACGTTTCATATGAGGAAACCGAAGAAAAGTCCGTTATTGAGATAGAGGTAAAAGAAGGCACCAATAAGGTATTTGAATTGAAGAACCCTGATCGGATTGTCTTTGACCTAATGGATACGGCAAATGAAGTTAGTGCAGACCCAGAGGTGAACAGCCAATTTATTGATGCAATAAAATTGGGTGTCCATCCAGGAAATGTAACAAGAGTCGTAATTCAGTTAAAGGATCGTAAAACCACTGCTTATGAGGCCAAGCAAATGGCGGATAAACTGGTTGTTACTTTGACTAGGCGGGAGGCACCACCACCGGAGGAAGGGTATACCCATAAAGTAGTGAATGGCCAAAGTAACGTTATTGTCATAGACCCCGGTCACGGTGGCAAGGATGTAGGAACCGTTGGCGCCAGTGGTAGATGGGAAAAAATGGTCAACCTTGCCATCGCAGATAAATTAAAGGGCATCTTACAAAATGAAGGGTTTACTGTGGTGATGACAAGGGAAGACGATGCTTCGTTCCTGTCTCTGGATGAAAGAGCTCAGTTGGCTAATAAAAGTGATCCCCTTTGTTTTATCAGTATACACGCCAATGCCGCAGAAAATAAGGCAGTATCAGGATTAGAAACCTATTCCTTTTACGGCAGTGACAAAACCTTGGCCAATCTCATCCACAATGCTGTTTTGGCCAGAACTAACCAGGTAAACCGTAAGGTAAAGGAAGCAGGGTTTTATGTTATTAAACATACCAAAATGCCTTCGGTTCTCATAGAGACAGGATTTGTCTCTAATTCCGAGGAAGAAAACTTTTTATTTAACGAGAATAATCAAATGGCTATAGCTGAAGGTATTGCAGAGGCTGTTAAACAGTTTAAAAGTCTATACAAATAAATTAACCGGGGGTTGCCCCGGTTTTTGTCTATCACGTATCTTGATATTATTTGCCTTGGCCGGTCGTATATTAGGGGAATTTGACCAACAAGGAAAATGGCTCAACAGGGTAAATAAAATTTCCGCTCTGATTATTTGGGGGACAGCAGTATATCTTGCTTTATCCATTGCTTTGTAAAAAAATGTAGAAATATGAACCAAAAGTGATACAATGTAGTAAAAAACATCATTGACGGAAAAGTTTGGAGGGGCAGCTATGGGGAAGGTATCCATAAAGTTTCAGATAATGGGAATTGTAATACTGGTTTTAGTACTCGCTATTGCGGTCACAGGGTTTGAGTCCTATCGTCTGGTAGACAAAACAACCAACATGTTAGCCATGGAAAAAGCCAGAAGTGACTTAGCCTTAGGTGAAGTCTTCATTAATCAAACAGCCCCGGGTCCTTGGAGAGTAGAAGGGGACAAGTTGTATAAAGGAAATACCTTAATGAATAACAATAGTGATATTGTTGATTCAGTTGCTCAATTAACCAATGACACCTGTACAATCTTTTTAAATGGGACTAGAATTGCAACCAACGTCAAGAAGGAAGATGGCAGCAGGGCCGTAGGAACTAAAGCAGCAGACGAGGTGGCAGAGATAGTTCTTAAAAAGAAACAAACTTATCTTGGTGAGGCTAATGTACTAGGAATCACCTATCAAACTGCTTACAAACCTATCTTTGATCAGAATGATAATGTTGTAGGGATGTTTTATGTAGGAATATCAAAAGAATTTACCAGTGAATTAATTAATAAAGCAATTATAAATATAATTCTTAGTGGCGTTGTTATATTAGCGTTAGCCGTTGCTGTGGTTTTATGGCGTATACGTAAAAACGTATTGCAACCCATTGAACAATTAAAGACAGGTTCTCTGGCCCTGGCAGAGGGAGATCTCACCCATGAGTTAAAAATCGATGTGAATAGTGAAATGAACGATTTGGCCCAAGCCTTTAATAAAATGGCCGATAATTTAAAGCAAATTATTGGGCGTTTGGCAGAAGACTCCTCAATCCTTACCAGTAAAAGCCAAGAATTGGCTGCGGTAAGCGAAGAAGTTAACGCCACCATCGACACCATGGCTGCCAACAGCACTGAGGTGGCTGCTGTTACGGAAGAAAGTGCGGCAGGTTCACGGCAAGCAGCGTCGGATATGGAACAAGTCAATGCAAAAGCACAAAGGGGAAACGAACTGGCCGAGGATTCCGTAGCACAAATAAATAACTTAAAAGAAAGTGTTAGTACTGTTTCGGAATCTGTTAAGATTCTTCATGAACGGTCGCAAAATATTGGTAAGATCATTGACGTGATAACCCAAATAGCGGACCAAACCAATTTACTTGCCCTTAATGCTGCCATTGAAGCGGCCAGGGCCGGTGAGCAGGGTAAGGGTTTTGCAGTGGTAGCCGATGAAGTACGGAAATTGGCAGAGCAATCAGCCAATGCTGCAAAGGATATTAAAGACTTAATTCTAAGAATACAACGCAGGGTAGACACCGTACTAAATGACATGGGTACCAGCCGTAGTAAGGCCGAGCAAGTAACAATGGCCATAGAAAATACTGGATTATCCTTTCAAGAAATATCCCAGTCCGTGGCCTCTTCCAGTTCAGCTGTTAGTCAGATAGCTGCTGGGGCCGAGCAAATTAGTAGCAGTACTCAGGATTTAGCTGGTTCGTCCCAACAACTGAGTGCTATCGTGCAGCAAGTTACCGGTTCTGCCTCGGCGATGGCTAAAATGGCAGAAGATTTAAATGGTATCGTAAAAACTTTTAAACTATAAAATTCTAAAAGGACGAGGCCCCGGAAATCCGGGGCCTTGCCCATTGAAATCTAAAAAAATCTAGAAAAAGAAGCTGCCGTCCCACAGTAAGATACTGCAGGGCGGCATAGAAGACTCCTCATTTTTATTATGGACCGTGTTTGATAGAAAATCAATACGGATGCTAATCATAATGGGTTTCCTGTAAATAAATAATTCCTTGTTTATTGGGTAGCTTCATTTTTCTTAAAGGTCATTTTCTTATGGAGGATTGTTTCTAATTGCATAAAGGGTTTGGTTTTGGCCAAAGAAAAAATAATTAATGCAAACCATATAAAGGAGAAGGAAATAAGATGTATACGATTAAAAGATTCGTGGTAAAGAAAAACTCCTAAAAGCAAAGTTATGGTTGGAGACATATACTGTATAAACCCTATGAAGGAAAGGGGAAGTCTTTTAGCTCCGCTGGAAAAAAGAATTAGCGGCACTGCTGTAACGACACCAGCTCCCATCAGTAGCATGGACAGTGTAGGGTATTGGAAACCAAAGGCACCCATACTGTTTTTATGAACATAGCCCAGATAGAGCAAGGCAAAGGGCATCATGAACAAAGTTTCAATGGTTATGCTGGCAATAGCTCCAACATTGACAACTTTTTTAATTAAACCATAAAGAGCAAAACTGAAGGCCAAGACAATGGTAACCCAGGGTATTGTACCAACATGAAAAGCCATGTTCAAAACGCCAATGCTGGCTAAAAAAAAGGAGAACATTTGCCAGAAAGAAAGTTTTTCTTTTAGCACAAAAATGCCCAGCAATACGCTTATTAAAGGGTTTAAATAATAACCCAAGCTTGTGTCCAAAATGTGGTTGTGGTTCACAGCCCAGATATAGGTGAACCAGTTGATGCTAATAATGGCTGAGGCCATGAACATACCAAAAAGCTTTTTAGGCTGACAAGCAATCATATAAAACTCTGTAATAAAAGCACGCAACTTACCAATGGTTAACAGTAATAATGTCATAAACATAAAGGACCAAACAATTCGATGGGCCAGAATTTCATGGGCAGGGACCTTCTGAACCAGTTTCCAGTAGATGGGAAGTATGCCCCATAGCAGGTAGGAACCTGCCGCTGCAATGATGCCAATAAACTGTTCTTTAGTATATTGTTTATCCATAATAATACCTCATATAACTTGAATTTTAGGATGATAAGAATAATTTTAGGAGTTGTTGCTGGAAAAGGCAATAGTTTAGTTAGTAAGAATAAAGCAGATCATAGTTTATTTAATGAACAATCCCAGCAATTTTAATCAACCAACTGGATTAAATTTATCATATAAAATATTTAAAAAAATAAAAACCTGTTATAGAAAAGCTCTATGAAACAGGTTTTATATTTTTTACTATTTTATTGTAAAAGGGAAGAGCGGGAGGCCTTAACAAAATTCCATTTTAATTTGATAGCTGCCAATCGTAAGAAAAAGATAACACTGGCACTTACAAGCAACGTTATATCATGGGGCACATTTAAATGATGCAGATATACGTAAAGAATTCCGCCCACCACACAGATGAGAGCGTAGAAGTCTTTAACAAGTACAGTGGGGATTTCTCCGGCCAATAAATCCCGAATAATACCACCCACAGTCCCTGTAACAACGCCCAATATCACAGCTCCTGTGAAGGAGATGTGGGCACTGAGGGCTATGGAAACACCAACGCATACGAAGAGTCCCAGTCCCAAGGCGTCTAAAATCAAAATAATGGAATTGATTTTAAACAACTCCTTGTGAAATAGAAATGTACAGAATCCAGCCAGTAAGGATATGTAAAAATAAGAGGGCTGGTTTAAAAAGAATACAGGCGTATTACCTAGTAACAGATCACGAGTGGTTCCACCGCCGATGGCAGTAACAAAAGATAGAAGTAGAATTCCGTATAAATCCATTTCTTTTCTTACGGCCACCAATGCACCGGTTAAGGCAAAGGCAAAGGTGCCTATCATATCTAATAAAGATAGTAAAGTCATGTTCATCCCTCTGATGCTTAGAATAATTAATATATCCTAATACATTTTATCAATAAGCAGGGAAAATTCAACTAAAATATTTTACCTAATTTTAGCCCGGAAGGACAAAAGCATTTATAACAAAATCCCAGGGAATCATCCCCGGGATTTAATGTTTTAGGCAGCTTGTTGTTCCTTTTTATTTTGCTGTGAGTTACCCTCAATCATACGACGGAGAATGGGTACGGTTATAATCATAATCACAGCCACCACAGCGGTAACCTCACCAATTTGCAGGAACACCTTGGAATATATGGGCAGGGTTTGTAGAGGATCAGTTACACCTTTGGGTGCTGCAGTTAGCGTTGCAACCCAGCCGCCAATAACACCGGAGGCTGCGGTGGTAAGGAACCAAGCACCCATTACAAAGCCTACCATACGTTGGGGAACCAACTTGGCCACCATTGATAAGCCTAAGCCGCTAATTAATAGTTCTCCTACACTTTGGAAGCCATAGCTGGCCACCAACCACCAAACGGAAACGATACCCTGGGAGTTCGCAAATTTAGTACCCAGAGGTAGGATTAAAAAACTGATTGCGCATAATACCATACCCAAAGCAAATTTACCAGGCATAGACAAATCGCGCCCCTGCTTACCGAAGTAAGCATACAGATAAGCGAAAAGTGGGCTGGCTACCACAATCCAGAAGGGATTCAGGGCCTGGAAGGTTTCTGGGTTGCTAACAGCAATCCCTAAAATTGAGTGTTCTACGTTTTTAATGGCAAAGAAATTTAAGGAGGTGGGCATTTGCTGGTACAGAGTAAAGAAGACAACTGCTTGAACCATCAAAATTACAGCGGCAATCATTTTGCTACGTTCAATACCCTGACTCTTAAATATCTCTTTAAAAAAGATGGATATTACGCCGATACCAACCAGTAATAAAAGCCAGTGAGCCACAGTTAGGTTTTGTAGCATATAGGTAGAGAACCCAATGAGAACTGCTTCACCCAGTAATACCAGGGAAAAATTGCGGTAATGGATGGGTGCCAGGCCCGCAGGTGAATCAATTCCCTCAACTAACTGGCGGAAGAAGATGAAACTAGCAAGAGAAAGCATTAATCCTGCGGCACAGACATAGAAACCAACACTTAAACCAAACTTGCCGCCCAAAATAGGAACCAAGATCATGGAAATGAAAGATCCTATGTTTACAGACATGTAATACAGGGTAAAGGCGCCATCCAATCGTGGGTCATCTTTTTCATAGAGCTTTGACAGTAAACTGGAGGGGTTTGCCTTGAACAAACCGTTACCAACAGCTACAAAGGCCAAAGCAATATAAACAAGGCTCTTATCTAGGGTTGCCATACCAATTAAAATATAACCAATCATCATGGTAAAAGCACCCAGTACAATAGTGCGTTTGGTACCCAAAACTTTGTCGCCAATAAAACCACCGATAGCTACAAAACCATACACCATAGCGCTGAAAGCACCAAAAATGGTAAAGGATTCTGCGTCACTCATACCCAAGGATTTAACAAAAAAGGTTGCCAATACAGCCTGAAGTCCGTAAAAACCAAAGCGTTCCCACATCTCTAAGAAAAAGATCATGTAAAAGGGACGTGGTTGTTTTAGAGAACTGGAATTTGTTGACATAAATTTCCTCCTTTTTCCTATATACGTACGTTGGCTAGCTGTCTAAAAATGTATAATAAGTTGCACAGTTAGCTGAACAAAGATTATTTTACTATTTTTTATGACATAAGTCGACAAAAATAGTAAAGAGGTTGAAAATTTTAAGAGGTTCATAACAAAATCTGACAGTAGGATTATTTTACTGCTTAAAGCTTTTCCAAATTATGCTATAATAACGCCATGGGGGCCAACCTAAGGGAGGAATGACATGAAGCGTTTTTTGTCCTTACTTTTACTTTTTAGTTTTCTCATAACGGGTTGTGAAACCAAAGAATCCACTCAAAAAAAGCTTACAGAACAGGATATTCGTAATGCTGTGACTGAACTGGTACAGGGACTTAATGATGGGGATCTAGAAGTAGTAAAGAAATATGTAGGTGCTGCCACTCCGGTTGCGGAAAAGTTAATTAATAACCTGAATCCGTAAAGTAATTTTCTGCCTCACCCCATAATTTATAGGGAAATGAAGGAATATGTAGAAATATACATCTAATCGATATTTCTAATCTTCACCTCAGGGGTGCAACATGAAAAAGATAAGAAACAAGAAAATCAAAACCAAAAACAGAGACGATGATAGGCTCACTATCTTTGAAATTGAACAAGGTGACGAAGAGCTAACCACCCATTCGGGCTTAGCTCTTATCGGAGCCTTACTGACTAATACCAAGATAAAAACACGACTGAACAATACAATGTCTGCTGAACAAAAGAAACCCCATATTTCTAATGGAAGTGTTGGTATTGCCTACATTGGCTTGTTATGCCAAGGCAAGAGTGATTTTGACCACATTGAACCCTTTCGAGAAGATAATTTCTTTGCAATCTCGTTAAACATCAAAGAGACACCGTCAAGCCCAACCCTTCGCCAACGATTAGATATGGTTGCTAAAGATAAGCAATGGAATAATATCCTGTTGGAAGAATCTGCGGGGCTAATCAAAAAAACAAATGCACCACTAACCCCAGTGTACCTGGGTCAAGAAAATAGAGCTTATCTTCCACTAGATATTGATGTGTCTCCCTTTGATAACTCCAACACCAAAAAAGAAGGGGTCTCCCGCACCTACAAAGGCACCGATGGTTACGCTCCCATCTTTGCATATCTAGCAAAGGAAGGTTATTGCGTAAATACTGAGCTACGCCAAGGGAGTGAACATTGCCAAAAGAACACCTCAGAATTCGTTGCCGAAAGCATTCGCTATGCCAGAAAAATTACCCAGTTGCCTTTGCTTTTAAGGATGGACTCAGGCAATGACAGCGCTAGTAATATTGAAATTTGCTTAAATGATGATACTAAGGCTGATTTCATTATTAAGCGAAACCTTCGCAAAGAAACCCCTGAAGGGTGGCTACTATTGGCAAAGAACAATAAAGATATTTACTGCCAGGAACGTGAAGGTAAAAAAGTCTACTATGGTTCCATGATGAAATACAAAAAGGAGCTGAAAAGAGAAATCAGGGTAGTTTACAAAATTACCGAAAGAACCTTTGGTAAAGATGGCCAGATATTTCTCGTACCCCAGGTGGAGGCAGAAACCTATTGGACCTCATTGCCAGACCCTCCACATGTAATCGAAAGACTATACCACGAACATGGCACCAGTGAGCAGTTTCACAGCGAACTTAAGACAGACCTGGATTTAGAAAGACTGCCCTCTGGCAAATTTGACACTAACAACCTAATACTACATTTTGGAGTAGTGGCCTACAATCTGTTGCGCATGATAGGACAATCAACAACTAGAATGCAGCATGTGCCCTTGCGAAAGCAGGCAGAACGCCGTAGGATTAGGACGGTGATTCAGAACTTAATCACGTTGGCATCACGGTTAGTTTCACATGCAAGAAAGAAGAAATTACGATTTGGAAAGCACAGTCCCTGGTTTGAAACATTTAAACAAGCTTACTCTGTGTGTTTAGCAAGATAGAAATATCCACAGAACGATAAAACTTTGCACTAAAAGGAGTGCTTAGATTTTTATTGCCAAATTTAAGCTCAATACTATTGAGAGATTCATTAAATGCTAGTGGCAATTCTTAAAATATAAATTTTTACATATTTTACTGAAAGATAAGGTTACAGAATAGGTAACTCACGGATTCAGGAATAAGTTAAAAAACAACGTAAAACTATCTAATATTCGAGACATATCAATTAAAGGTACCACTGCAAGGGCCACTGTTACACTGGAAGTGGTTCCTTTGGAAATGAAAAAAGATATTACATTAAGCTTTAATGTAACAGATGTTCTTTTACTAAATAACCCCCTGGGTCTTTTATCCATCCTATTAAGGTAAAATAAAAGGGAGGACCACCCTAACAGAGGAGGTCTTCCCTTTTGAAGGTCTCTTACGGAAAATTTTGTCATGAACCATTGATTAAGTTACTTCGTCTATTTAAGGTAGAGTAAACTTGCAAAGGTGGTTTTTATGAAGAAGTTCATGGCAACAGTTTTTACCCTAGCCCTGTTATTTAATTGCGTAGCCAGTGCCATGGCTGCCCCCGCGAACAATGTCGTTTTTTATTTAAATATGAATAAATACGTCGTTGATAACAGCCAGTATACGATGGACGCGGCCCCTTTTATAGAGAAGGGTCGTATCTTTGTACCCATTCGATATTTAGCCTATGCCTGTGGAGTGGTAGAGCAAGATGTTCAATGGCATCATGTTTTTGAAACTGTAACACTGAAAAGAAAAGATACTACTCTTCAATTACAAGTAGGGATTAATCAAGCAATTAAAAATGATCTTGTGGAGGAACTGGATATCAGTCCTATTATGAAGGGAGATCGTACCTACTTGCCTGCTCGCTGGATTGCAGAATCACTGGGCTATCAGGTTCAATGGAACGAAAAAAGCAAAACTATGGTTATATCCCAAAATTCATAACTTAGATAAAAGTGCTCCTGCTCGTTGTAGTAGGAGCATTTTGGTTGCTATAGATGTAATAAGGGAATATTTTTGATAAGGTGTAACCTTGAGCACATACAAGCCTTTAGCCCTTAGCTATAATGGCAGACGAGGTGATTATTAATGAAAATTGTTTTACCAAAAGAACACGGAGCATGGGCTATGATGCTGGCTCCATTTGTGATTGGGGCAACAATACACGGACTCAAATGGTTGCATCTACCCCTTTTTATGGGCTGGGTATTTCTTTATTTGCTCTCATATCCCCTACTTATGGTTATCCGTAATGCAGGTAACTATAGCCTCTATGGAAAATGGCTATTTATATATGGGGTGTTGGCGGCGGTCTGTTTGACAATTCCTCTTTATTATTATCCAGAATTAATGATCCTAGGGGCGCTAATGATCCCCTTCTTTATTGTCAATGTTTACTTTGCAAAATCTAAACAGGAACGGGGATTGATGAATAACTTTAGTGCCATAGTGATCCTGTCCCTGGGATCTGTGGCCAGCAACTATCTATCAGTTGGAAGATTGACAGAAGAAGCCATCTATGCCTGGTTTTTATGTGTATTGTTTTTCGGTGGATCGGTGTTCTTTGTTAAAACTATGATTCGTGAAAAGAACAATATATTATTTCGCTATTATTCATGGCTCTATCATGGACTGCTTGTTTTCTTACCAATTGCCACACATCAACAATGGATTCTTTCTATGACTTATTTACCCAGCCTTGTTAGGGCCATAGTTTGCACCAATAGAGAAATGGCCCCGCTGCAAATTGGTAAGGTAGAAATCCTTAATACAATATTCTTCACAGTTTGTCTTATCATTTATCTACATTAATTTAAAATAATTGAAACAATTTCCAAGTTAAGAAGTGTTTTGGACTTTGCTACCACATAAGGGGCAATATATCTTAGGGGCAAAATAATGGTAGTAAATGGGGTAGATGGGAATAAGTATAAGGAACCAGGTCCAGGACCATTTTTTGGTCGGATCAACATTCTTTTTGCAGTTAGGGCAATAGCTTTTTTTCATTATGTAATCACCTTGTTTTAGGTATCTACAATAATTGATATATAATGTTGCCCTAACAACAAAAATTTATGAATGTTTAGTGGAAATTAGTCGTTCATAAATATTAGTGGATAAATTGTGCATAACCCTGTGGACAAGGGTGGTTTTATGTGGATAAGTGTAGATTAGAGGTAAAATTTTCTAAAACAACTATTCTGTTGTTAATGAGTGTTTGCCTTTATATATCTTGTTGATAAAATAGAAAGAGCTTCCTGAACACTTGGAGTCATATTAATAAATTTAAAACCTGCAAAGGGGATATGATCGTATTGTTTTTTCCAAGATAGTTGGACATCGATCTCAAAGGGAAAATCATCTAAGATAAGATGAGCTTTCAGAATATCAGTAGACAAAAGAATATTTTCCAAATGAGGAACAAGGTAAACCATGATACCGCCGGCGGAGAAGTTAACCAGGGCTGTTTGAGCTTCTTTGTTTCCAAAATGGAATATTACATTGGTTGAACGGTTAACACGCATAAACTTTCTTTCTTGGGTTTCTGTAAAACTAGGAGGAATCACAAAACCGTAGAATTTTTCATTGCAGTTTCCCAATAATGCCACAGAAGTTTCTGCTTGATAAAAACCCTTTGGTAGTGAGATCCCTATATTTATCTGTTGATGTTCTTGCAAAACAAGTACTTGGTTACCCTCCCTGGGAAGGTTAACCCAAAAAATTTTTTTATCCTGATCAATAGCAGTAATGGTTGTGTTGAAGGCCGGTTGAAGGTCCGTTTGCAACAATATTTTTTGCTTAAGCGATATAAGCTCCTGACTACTAACCATGGCGGTCACTCCTTTATATTTGCTTTCTTATATTGAGTATACTTAAATAAAGGGAGAAATCAAACATAATTCTAGTGGACTAGAGGGGATAAAAGAATAAAAAAAAACCCGCAAAATGCGGGATGGGAAAAGCGGATAAACATATCTTACCTGTTTTTAAAGTATTTTTGAATACGACAAAGGTCCCGTATAGATAGGTTTAACGCATTAAAAAAATTAGTAAATTTTGAGAAGGATTTTATAATTTATTTGTCCAAGTTAACTAATTATTAATGAAGGTCTGGGGGGTAATCATGAATAACGGAACGATATTGATTGCAGATGATGATCATAGAATTGTTAAAATAGTTTCTCATAGTCTGGAACAGGAGGGGTACAGGGTAATAACTGCTAAGGACGGGGAACAAGCTGTTCAATTAGCCACCACCATGAAGCCAGATATTGTTATTATGGATATCATGATGCCTAAACTGGACGGGTTAGAGGCTTCCCAGAAAATTAAGATGAAAGTCGATGTTCCTATCATCATATTGTCTGCCAAAGATGATGTTGTTGACAAAATTGTTGGGTTTAAAATGGGAGTGGATGATTACCAAACAAAACCCTTTAGTCCCGCGGAATTGGCCCTAAGGGTAAAAGCAGTTCTAAGAAGAAGCAAAGCTGTACCGGAAAAGAAGGGCAAGGATGTACTGGATTACCAAAATTTTTATATAGAATATTCTACCCGTCTTGTCCGAATATGGGGGAAGGAAGTTACGCTTACCGCAAAGGAGTTTGACATGCTTTGGCTGATGGCCTCCCATCCCAACCAAATCTTCTCCCGCCTCCAATTATTAGAACAAATTTGGGAGAGTCATTTTGAAGGGGATGAGGATACCGTAACAGTTCATATTAGAAGGCTAAGGAGAAAAATAGAAAGGGATGCTGCTAAGCCAGAGTTGATTAAAACTGTTTGGGGAGTTGGTTATAAATTTGAGGCGCCCAAGGAATAAGAGATAAAAAAGAGGCTTCGTGAAATGAAGTCTCTTTTGGTATATTGGAAAGTTTTATACTTTCCAAATAAATATAGGGAATACATAAGGGCAACTTAGCTTAGGCCATACTCTATAGTCTATAGCCTAAACTAAGTTTTCTTTAGCATATTAAATTTATAAAACTACTGAGGTAGATAAAGAATCCAAGGCCTGCCTTTAGAGTGATAGGATAGCAAGTAAAAAATTAGCCAAGTATTATATTATGCATTAATATCTTCTACATCATCTTCTGATATTTCCGGTTGCTCATTTGCGCGAATACCTTGACGAATTTTCGTGCTGACCAAAGTCATCATAGCCTGAAACTTTTCATGAGCCTCAAAGGAAGCTTTAACAATGGAGTTTTCTATGGCCTTAGCCTCTGCTTCCTGCATTTGTTTCTTGTCTTCTTCAGTTAGCGGCAGGCCGGCTAATTTCTTTTTTTGAACATCCATTTGCAATTTTTGAAGGCCTTCTACTAAATTACGAGCATCTTGGTCATGCATAAGAGCCAATTCAGCCTTTTTCATATTTTGGTATTCTTCAGTTTCCGATAAAACCTTTCCTAATTCAATACAAATATCTAGAGCTGCATCAATTTTTGTCATCATTTATACCTCCTAAGTGATATGTCCTTTTTGATGTGTTCTTCACATGAAAAGAAAATCCTTCCAGTTAATAAAATGTAGGGTATAGCAATTGCTTTAAAAATGAAAAGATAAAGCCTTGTCCATTATACTATCCAGCAATTCCCGATTTCCTTCTGTATATTGCTTCATAATTTTCATTTTACGGGCCCGGGCGCCAGAGCCGAGAATAGTATTTGCTAAATGCACAGGATAGGGAAGGAGTGTTCCCTCTTGGTCTACCAGATCCTGTGAAAAGAAATAGCAGTCAAGGGTTCCAATCTGGGCAACATAGCCAGCCAAAGTTGATTTTTCAATAAACTTACCGGCGTCTGAAACAACTTTGTCACACCAGGGAAGTTCATAATCAATAATCTCTTGGGGGATCACCAGATCATATTCCTCTTTAAATTTTTTGGCCAGCTGTTGCAGACCACGGTTGCCTGTTTCAAAATCTTCTTTAGATAATAACCCATAGGAACGGCAGGAAAAGGGGCGAACATGATAAATTGAGCATTGATTATCTTCATTAAGGAAGGGACACTTTTGCTGACGGTCTACTAGTTCCAGGTAAAAGTATTCAGCAGATTTTTTGATAATATTCGGCCATTCTGCTTTTTGGTTGTCCCTTATATGTTTGTACATATTTAAATATTCAATAAAGAAGGCCGGAGGGCTACCCCAATTGCAACATGTGGCACAACCAGTGCAGGTAGTTTTAGGGAGTTTTTCATAGACTTCTTGAAGTTTAATAAAAAGGTTATTTTGTTCGGCTTTCCCTAGAGCGGAATACAATTCTACCTGTTGTAGCATAGATTCATCTCCTTCAGTTATATTTCCGACTATGTACTAATTATAACAAATAACCATCTAACTGTGGAGGAAAAATAAAAATAGCTCTAAATCCTTAAACTATTTAAAAGATTAAACAAAAGAATCAAATGCATATTATTTTAATTTTCAATAAAAAAATGAAGGATTATTTCTGGCTGCCTAGAATCATGTAAAAATAAGCACAACTTAAAGTCGCAGAAGCGACATATATCTTCCTCCATAAGAAGCTGTGTCATAAAAAACAAAAAAATATCGGTGGTTCTTTTAAAAAATGGAAGGATATTATACTTGTCAACTAAAATTAGTGGTGTTATAGTTAATTCAAGAACGAACTAAGGCAGGTTTGAGAAACTTATAGATATATTCTCATGGTTATATAGAAGAAATGTGTACTACACAAGGGGGTGTGTAGGAGGAATAGCTATGTTATTCCGTGTGCAGTTATTCACAAAGCAGAACGTTTTGCCTGGTCCTGCTTAAGGTAAAAAATCATTTTTAGTTTTGCTTTTGCCAATCTGGCATAAAGAAAGCCCAAAGGGAAGTGAGGGAAGTAGATGACTGAAGCGATGGCAAAAGAAAAGGCCACGGTGAAATACGATTCACAATTTACCAAAAAAGTCTATGAGATGGAAAACGGCAAATGGGTTAAGATGTGTATGCAGTGTGGCATTTGCCCTACTACCTGTGCTCTTAAAGAAAAAATGGATCTTTCCCCCAGACGTATTATCCAACTGATTAGGGCCGGACGTAAAGATGAAGTATTGCAGGCTAATACTATGTGGTTGTGTACTTCGTGTTATGCCTGTGCCTGCCGTTGTCCCCGAGGAGTTCCGATGATGGACGTAATGCATGATCTCCGTCACTTGGCTGTAGAGAATGGTATTAATCACAACTCCCAGTCGATGGCAGAAGTTTATGCCAAGGATGTTTCTAAGCGGGGTCGGATTTGGGAAGGTGGACTAACCCTTAATTATGGTTTGAAAATTGGTCTTGGCAACTTCTTTAAAATGGCCTTAGATATGCAAGATATTGGAAAGAATATGATGTTTCACCGCCGCTTAACTCTGTTACCGCCGAAGGGTGTAAAGAACCCTGGTAAATTACGCGAAGTGTTAAGTAGAGCTGCTGAAATTGCCAAGAGGGAGGGTGCCCACTAGCATGAAATATACTTATTACCCGGGATGTTCCAGTGAAGGAACAGCTATTAGTTACCATCACTCTGCCCTTGAAGTAGCGAAAATTTTAGGACTGGATATCAAGGAAATAGACGATTGGAACTGCTGCGGATCAACTGTAACCTCCAGTGTTATTGGCCAATTCGCTGCAGATGTATTAGCAGCCAGAAACCTTGCATTGGCCGAAAAAATGGGACAAGAGGATGTAGTTGCAACTTGTAGTTCATGTTATGCTATTCTAGGAAGTGTTAATAAAAAATTTGCTGATGAAAAGTTTAAAACAAATGCCAATGATGCTCTCGGCAAGGATGAACTTAGCTATAGTGGCGGTTTAAATGTCCGTATGCTACTTGATGTTATGGTATCGGATGTTGGTTTAGAAACCATTGCTTCCAAAGTGGTTAAACCACTAAAGGGTCTAAAAGTTGCAGGGTATGTTGGATGCCAAACTGTTAGAGCTCTCAGGGAATTCGACAATTGGGAAAACCCTACATTTTTAGATGACATTACTCGCACACTGGGTGCCGAAGCAGTTAACTTCAGTCACAAATTAAAATGCTGCACTGGCGCGATGGCCTTAAGTTCACCCGATGTAACCATTTCTGCAATCTATCCTATCTTGAAAAGTGCCCATGATGCAGGAGCTGACCTAATAGTAACACCCTGTCCCTTATGCCAAATGAATCTGGATGCCTATCAAATTAAGGTTAACAAGATTTACGGTACTAACTATAATATACCGGTATTATTCTTTACTCAGTTAATGGCCATAGCCTTTGGCTTAGATCGTAAGAAAGCAGCACTGGATTATTGTATCGTATCACCTAATAATGCGCTTGCTGGTTTTGGCGCATAAAAACGAAGAATGTAAAAAACAAATTATTTTTAGCACAAATTCTTATAAATTTTATGAAAACTAGCAGGAGAATTTAAATATAAATAGAATAGGTTAGTAATGAAAATCACAAACAGGCAAGTACCTACTGGCACCCATTCTAAATAGAGAAGAAGGGGATGTCGTTGTAAACAGAGCAGGTAGCCAATTAAACAACATCAAGGCCATTGCTTGGGATTTCAAGCTAAATGAAATTGATGTAACCTACTTCCAATAATTTATCGATCCTGGCAGGTCAGTAAACTGGAAGGTGAGTTTAATACTGCTATGGTAAACGACATCAGCTTAGGGGTACATCTTCATAAGTGTTTGGATTCACAAAATTAGGACAAAGTCCAAGTTTTAAATCAGACAAGGAGGCGTTTGTTAATGGCATTAGTTCAACCCCATGGTGGCAAACTGACCCCGGTGCTGGCTCCCAAAGAGCAGCGCGCAGAACTGAAAGCCAAAGCTGAAAAACTACCCGTAATTCGCATGAGCTCTCGCGAGTCTTCCGACTGCTTAATGCTCGGCATGGGTGCTTTCTCCCCTCTAACTGGCTTCATGACCCAAGCTGATTATCAAGGTGTTATCGACAACATGCACTTAGCAAGTGGCTTAGCTTGGCCCCTGCCTGTAACACTGGCAGTTACCAAGGACCAAGCTGCAAGCATCGAAGTTGGCCAGGAACTGGCTCTGGTTGATGATGAAACTGATATCTATGTTGGTATCATCAAAGTTGCTGATAAGTATGAATATGACAAAGTTAAAGAATGCAAAGCTACTTTCTTTACCGATGATGCAGACCATCCTGGTGTGCAAAAAGTAATGTCCCAAGGTGAAGTATACCTGGGCGGCGACATTGTAACTTTCTCAGAAATGGGTTATGCCACTAAGTATGCTGGATACTATGCTCACCCTGCAGAAACCCGTGCTCTGTTTGAATCCAAAGGTTGGAGCACCGTTTGTGCATTCCAAACCCGTAACCCCTTGCACCGTTCCCACGAGTTCCTGTGCAAGATTGGTAACGAAGTATGCGATGGCCTTTTCTTACACCCCATCGTTGGTAAACTGAAAAAAGGTGATATCCCCGCTGAAGTACGTTTCGAGTGCTACAAAGCCCACATGGAAAACTACTTCAACCCTGCTACCATTGAAATGCGCGTGTATCCTATGGAAATGCGCTATGCTGGTCCTAAAGAAGCAATCCTGCATGCTATCTTCCGTCAAAACTTCGGTTGTAGCCATATCCTTGTTGGCCGTGACCACGCTGGTGTTGGTAGCTACTACACTGCTTACCAAGCTCAAGAAATCTTTGACGAATTTAAACCCGGCGAAATTCTTTGCCAACCCATTAAAGTTACCGCTTCCTACTACTGCAAGAAGTGCATGGGCATGGCCACTGAGAAAACTTGCCCACACACCAAGGAAGACCGCATTGCAATCAGCGGCACCAAGGTTCGTGAAATGTTCTCCAAAGGTGAACTTCCACCGCTGGAATTTGGCCGTAAGGAAGTTCTTGAAATACTCACCAAGTACTATCAAAGCTTAGAAAAGTAATACTGACTTGATTTCACTACTGGTTTTGTGGAATGTTAATAAAAAATTAAATATACCTAATATTACAGTTACATTCTACAACTTTCGACATGATAATACAGTCGGCAGGACGACAGGATACATGACTTGATGAAGTTATAACGAAAATGTTGATATAGTGGCAGAACCTATAAGGTCTACGCTATATCAACATACTAAACTCATAATTCTGTTAAATAACCAGATATGAGAACTCGTTAGTTTATCATTAAAGACATGAAGCTATAGTACGTTCGCCAATGAAAACCCATCGGAGTTATCCGAATATAACGAATCTGTCGCCGGTGGTGAGAAAACAAGTTATATTAGACATGATGTATTTATACTAGCAATTAAAGACGTAAAGTCTTTAAATTTAGCAATAGGGAGGTAAAAAAATGCCTAGCTTTGTAATTGCTGAAAAGTGCGATGGTTGCAAAGGTCAGGACAAAACCGCTTGCATGTACATTTGCCCCAACGACCTAATGGTTCTGGACAAGGAAAAAATGAAAGCCTATAACCGGGATACTTCCCAGTGCTGGGAATGCTACTGCTGTGTAAAAATTTGCCCACAGCAAGCAATCGACGTTCGTGGCTATGCTGACTTCGTTCCTATGGGTGCCAGCTGTGTTCCTCTCAGAAGCTCCGACAGCATTATGTGGACTGTTAAGTTCCGTAATGGTATGCTGAAGCGCTTTAAGTTCCCCATCCGTACCACTGATGAAGGAACTGCTGTTCCCGATGGCGGCTATACTTTAGATCAAGAAGATCTGAACAGCCAATTGCTCTTCACAGAGCCCTATTCCACCGGTACTCCTGAACTTCCTGGCCTGAAGAAGTAAATTTAGATAACCAACTATCGGAGGAGGTTAAATATAATGCCGAACTTTGAAACTGTAGTAGTTAATACCGACATTCTGATTCTTGGTGGCGGTATGGCAGCTTGCGGCGCAGCCGTTGAAGCAGCTTACTGGGCTAAGAAACAAGGTTTAAAAATAACTCTGGTTGATAAAGCTGCTATGGACCGTTCTGGTGCAGTTGCAATGGGTCTGTCTGCTATTAACCAGTACCTCGGTATCGCTAAAGGCGAAAACACCGTAGAAGACTATGTTAAATACGTTAAAAATGACTTAATGGGCATCGCCCGTGATGACCAAGTCGCTGACATCGCTCGTCACGTTGACTCTTCCGTTCATTTATTTGAAAAATGGGGTCTCCCCATCTGGACCAACGACGAAGGCAACTATGTACGCGGCGGTCGCTGGCAAATCATGCTGAACGGTGAATCTTACAAGATCATCGTTGCTGAAGCTGCTAAGAATGCTCTTGGCACTGATAACATTTACGAGCGTGTTTACATCTGTGAACCCATCATGGATGGTGACAGAATCGCTGGTGCCATCGGTTTCAGCACCCGTGAAGAAAAAGTATATGTATTCAAGGCTAAAGCTGTATTGGCTTCCATGGGCGGCGCTGTAGGCGTATTCAAGCCTCGCTCCACTGGTGAAGGTCTTGGCCGTTCCTGGTATCCTCCTTTCAGCTCTGGTTCCTCTGCTTACTTTACAATGGTTGCCGGTGCTGAAATGACTTGCCAAGAAGTTCGTTTCATCCCCGTACGCTTTAAAGATGCTTACGGTCCTGTAGGCGCTTGGTTCCTGCTCTTCAAATCCCGTGCTGTTAACGGTTTTGGCGAAGAGTATATGGTTACCCGTCGTCCTGAATTAGATAATTGGGGTCCCTATGGTAAAGTTAAGCCTATCCCTGCTAACCTGCGTAACTACCTCGGTATGCTGGATGTAAGCGACGGCAAAGGCCCTCTGTTCATGGAGACCGACGAAGCTATTGCTAACTTAGCTAAGAAATACGAAGACGATCCCAAAGCCTTCAAGAAGAAAATGAAAGAACTGGAAAATGAAGCTTGGGAAGACTTCCTTGATATGACTGTTGCACAGGCTATCCTGTGGGCTGCTTCCAACATCGCTCCCGAAGAGAAACACTCCGAGATTGCTGCTGCTGAACCTTACTTTATCGGTTCTCACTCTGGTGCTTCCGGTGCTTGGGTTTCCGGTCCTGCTGACATTGCTCCTGCTGAATATCAGTGGGGTTATACCAACATGACCACTGTTAAAGGTCTGTTCGCCGCTGGCGATGCTTCTGGTGCTTCCAGTCACAAGTTCTCCTCCGGCTCCCACGCTGAAGGTCGTATTGCTGGTAAATCCATGGTTCGCTTTGTAGTAGAAAACAACCAAGAACCCAACATTGACGATGCTAAGGTAGAAGAATTAAAAGCTAAGATTCTGAAGCCTCTGGCTGTTTGGGAAGAGTTCGCTGGTTTCACCACCGATCCCGAAACCAACCCCAACTATATCTTACCCAAAATGTACATGTTCCGTCTGCAGAAGATGATGGACGAGTACGCTGGTGGTGTTGTTGCTAACTTTACCACATCCAAGACTCTGCTGGAAGTTGGCCTTGAGCTTTTGACGATGCTGAAAGAAGACAGCCAGAAGCTAGCTGCACGTGACCTGCACGAATTAATGAGAGCATGGGAAAACATCCATAGAACCCTGCAGGCAGAATCCCATATTCGTACTGTATTGTTCCGTGAAGAAACCCGTTTCCCTGGCTACTACTTCCGTGCTGACCTGCCCAAGATGGATCCAGATTGGGAAGTATTCTGTAACTGCAAGTACGATGCTGCTAATGGTGAATGGGAAATGATCAAACGCCCCATCATCCGTCTGGTTGACTAATTAAGCACCTTCTGACAAATTATATTAGCGTAAATGCAAAAAGGCCCGTGGCCCTCTACGGCCACGGGCTCATTGTTTAGAATTAAAGGCCTAGGTGCAAAGCGCTATTAGGGCCCATTAGTCCAGGTGGCCTGAAAGGTGCCTGGATTTTATTTTGTTTGTTATATTTTGCATTGTAATTTAGGAAGATTGAGCTTTCATCTCGCTAATATCAGGCAGGACCTAGTATTAGCAAGTTGGGAGCAAGCTTCCCAAAGAACCTGGCGGGTTAGATAATTTTTAAGTTTTTATTGATCACCTATCCAATGGATTTTTTAACCCACAACTGGACTAGGGAGTGAGAAAATGGCAAATAAAAGCATATTAGTTGTTGGTGGCGGTATTAGTGGTATTACCGCTGCTGTGGAAGCCGCCGAAGTGGGTTATGAAGTGTTCTTAGTAGAAAGGAATGCTTACTTGGGCGGTAAAGTATCTCAGATTAACGAATATTTCCCTAAACTATGCCCACCTAACTGTGGACTGGAAATTAACTTCCAAAGGATTAAAAAGAACCCCAAGATCCGGGTTATAACCATGGCGGAAGTTGAAAGTATCTCCGGTCAGGAGGGTAATTTTGATGTTACCGTCAAAATGAATCCTCGTTATGTAACTGACAACTGTACTGGCTGCGGCAAATGCAGTGAAGTATGTCCTGTTGAACGGGCCAATGCCTTTAATTTAGGAATGGACAAGACAAAGGCAGTCTATTTACCACAACCCTTTGCTTATCCCATGAAGTATGTTATCGACAATACAGCCTGCACCGGTGCTTCTTGTGGCAAATGTGTTGAGGTATGTGATGTAAAAGCCATTGACTTGAACATGGGTGCCAAGACCATGAATCTTAATGTTGGTGCTGTTATCTGGGCCACTGGTTGGAATTCCTATCCTGTGGAAAAACTAGCCAACTATGGAAGTGGTACTGTTACCAACGCCATCTCTAATATTATGATGGAAAGATTAGCGGCCGTTACCGGACCGACCAATGGCAAGATTGTTCGTCCTTCCGATGGACAAGAACCCAAGAACATCGCCTTTGTACAGTGCGCTGGTTCCCGTGATGAGAATCACCAGAAGGCTTGTTCCTCGGTTTGCTGCATGGCAACATTAAAACACATTGATTATGTGAAGAGACAATATCCCGATGCTAAGGTCACCATTTACTATATGGATATCCGGGCAATGGGCAAGCACGAAGATTTTTATAATAAGATTAAAGAATATGATATCAACATGATTAAAGGCAAGCCTTCGGAAATTTTGGAAGACGAAACAAAGGATGTTATCGTCATAGCTGAAAACCAAAATACCCAGGAAATTACCCAATTGAAGTATGACATGGTGGTTCTGGCAACTGGTATGGCACCTGCCACCGCAGTTTCTCAAGTACCTGCCGCAGTGGCTTACGATGTAGACGGCTTTGTTCAAAGTGGCTCTGTACCGGGTGTTTATGCTGCAGGCTGTGTGGCAAAACCCGGAGATGTAGCCTCTTCCGTGCAAAGTGCAACCGCTGCTGTTCTTAAAGCCATCCAATCTACGGTGAGGGGGTAAGACAATGGCTAAAAAACTAGGATTTTTCATGTGTACTGGTTGTGGCATTGGCGAAGCCCTCGATGCAGCGGCTTTAACCAAAGTAGCAGCTAAAGAATATAAAGTTCCTGTCTGCAAAGAGCATGGATACCTTTGCTCTGCAGAAGGTGTCGACTTAATTAAGGGAGAAATTGAAGCCCAGGGGTTGGACGGCGTTATTGTAGCTGCCTGTTCCAACCGTGTTAATGCGGATGCCTTTAATTTCCCAGGTGTATTCCTGGAGCGTGTAAATTTACGTGAACAAGTTATCTGGAGCCACGAAGCCAACGACGAAGATACTCAAATGCTGGCAGAAGATCAGATTCGCATGGGCTGTGAAAAGGGCAAAGTAGCACAAGTTCCCGAGCCCTTTATTGGCGAAAATCTTTCCAAAACCGTATTGGTTGTTGGTGGTGGCTTGGCCGGTATGACAGCAGCACTGGAAGCCGGGAAAGCTGGTTATCCCGTGGTGTTGGTAGAGAAGGAAGCCACTCTGGGCGGTTGGTTAAACAAGGTTTACAAGACTACACCGATGGCTGCTCCCTTTACGTCGCCTGAAGATCCCAATGTTGCGGCTCGTATTGCTGAAATAGAAGCAATTCCTAATATTAAGGTTTATACCGGAGCTACGATTGAAAAAATCGCTGGCGGACCTGGAATGTTTGATGCAGAAATTAACCAGGGTGGAACCATTGCTGCTGAAAGAGTGGGGGCAATTGTACTAGCCACTGGTGCAAAACCCAATGTCGATAAACTTGATTACCTGGGCTATGGTAAGTATCCTAATGTAATCACCCAGATTGACTTTGAAGAAATGGCTAAATCCGGTAAGATCGATGCAGAAAAGGTGGTTTTTGTTCAGTGTGCAGGTTCCAGAGATGCTGAGCGTCTACCCTATTGCTCTGCCGCTTGCTGTGTAGAAACCCTCAAGCAAACCATGGTTTTAAAGGAATTAGCTCCAGAAGCAATGGCCTATGTGATCTATAAGGATGTTCGTAGTTCTGGACAATATGAACATTTCTATAAAGCAGCCCAGGAAACCGGTGCTGTCTTTATTAAAGGTGAAATCCAAAACATTACCGAAGATGGCGGTAAACTTACCGTTGAATGCGAAGACATCTTGCTAGGTGGCAACGGTATGGTTGATGAAGTGGATTTAGTGGTACTAGCCAACGGTATGATTCCCACCACCAAGGCTACTGAAGCTGTGGGTGAAGGAGAAGCAGCTGTGGAAGCGGCTGAAAAGATCTTGAATCTGGAATACAGACAAGGTCCTGAACTGCCCAATCTAAAATATGGTTTCCCAGACTCCCACTTTATTTGCTTCCCCTATGAAACACGTCGTACCGGGATTTACGCCTGCGGTAGTGTTAGAGCACCTATGGATATGGCGAAGGCCGTTGGCGATGCCGCTGGTGCTGCCCTGAAGGCTATCCAGTGTGTTGAGGTCACCGCTGGCGGCGCTGCTGTTCACCCCAGAAGCGGCGACCTTTCCTATCCTGAATTTGCTTTACAACGTTGCACCCAGTGCAAGAGATGTACAGAAGAGTGTCCCTTCGGTGCCATTAACGAAGATGCCAAGGGTAACCCACTACCGAACCCCACCCGTTGCAGAAGATGTGGTACCTGTATGGGTGCTTGCCCAGAGCGTATTATCTCCTTCAAGAACTATTCTGTGGGTATGATCGGTAACATGGTGAAGGCCGTAGAAGTTCCAGAAGAGGACGAAGAAAAACCAAGAATTCTTATCCTGGCCTGTGAGAACGATGCAATGCCTGCCCTAGATATGGCTGGTATCAACCGCCTGAAGTATAATTCCTGGGTGCGGATTATTCCTGTAAGATGCCTTGGTTCCTTGAACCTAGTATGGATTGCTGACTCTATGTCCAAGGGCTTTGACGGCGTACTTCTGTTAGGCTGTAAACATGGCGATGACTATCAGTGCCACTTTATGAAAGGTTCTGAGCTGGCTGAGATTCGTCTCTCCAAGGTTTCAGAAACTCTGGACCGCCTTGGTTTAGAGTCTGAGCGTGTACGCATGATTCAGATCAATATCATGGATTATGCTGAATTACCGAAGATGATTGATAAATTTGCTGAGGATTTAGAAGAATTTGGTCCTAACCCGATGAAAGGCTTCTAATCATAATAAAAAACCCCGCATTTGCGGGGTTTTTTATTAGCAAACCAAAAAGTATAAAACTTTCCGACTTGCATAAGGGCAACTAAGGCTTACGCCATCGCCTAAAGGCTCTCGTGCCCTATAGGGTATGGCGTAAGCCAAGTTTTCTTTACTAGAATTATGAGAATACATTCACATATAGAGGCATATAAAACAATTTATTAAAAGTATGTTTTAAAAAATACTAGGAACTACTAATTCGTTTCGGTATTTTCAGATTCTTCTTGGCCAATGGAAAAGAATTTTTTCATAATTTCTACCATCATTTTACTGGTTTCAATTTCATCATGTACGTTACAGCTATCCATTCTATCTTGTACCCAATCGGTAAAATCGTTCATTGTCATTAGATATCCCCCCACGGTTATTATATTTTTAATTAACTAGATTCGGGACGCATTAAAACAACTTCAATATTACAGGGTACCCTTGGGGATTAATACTTAGGATCAAAATATGACAAAAATTCTAAACGGGATAAAGAGCAACACCTCCTAAAAAGTTTTTTAAAATTCCGTTTGCCTATTGCCAATGCGCCCTATAAGTGCTACAATAACCGTGAAGGTAGTGACAACAATATAGTTGTCGTAGTGATTATTATAGTAGATGAAATAATCATCTATACCAGGGCGATTAGCCTTGGCTATTTCTGTTTATCTGGAATTTTCCTAGATACTAGCATAAAACAATAATCAATACAAGACTGCATGATAAAAACTCCCCTTACAAAATAAGTATTGGGGAGTTTTTTATGTTTTTAGCTGATAAAATGACAACTACCTATCCTTTACCCACTCATATTATCCAATTTTAACTGCCCACAATATTTTCTAATAAAGAATCTTTAGGAGACTAAAAAAAGTAAGTTTTTCCAGAGGAATTTTATGTTAAAGGTAGAATATTTTACACAGTATTTTGCATGGAGGTACATTATGCGGCGGGTATCAATAGATGTGGTAAAACCTGGTATGAAAGTCGGTAGAGCCATCCGAAACAGTAATGGCCAAGTGCTTCTAAATGCCGGCATTGTACTGAATGAAAAGTATGTTGCGCGCCTCAAATCATTGGGTGTTCTGTCGTTATACATAGATGACGGGCTTTTACCAGATATTCAGGTAGATGATGTAATACCTGAAATTACGAGAGTAAAGGCTGTTCAACAGGTAAAGGATATGCTACAGGCCCATTCACGATCAATGGGGGGCAGTGTCTCCGGAGCCGATAAAATATATGGTACCATTAATGAGATTATTGACCAGTTGTTAAATAACGCCAAGTTAATGGTAGAACTGGTTGATATAAGAACAATGGACGATTATGTCTTTGCCCATTCAGTAAATGTGTGTGTGTTGGCACTAATGACGGGTATTACACTGGGGTATGAAAGGCCCAAATTATTTCATCTGGGTATGGGTGCCCTGTTACATGATATAGGAAAAATGCATGTGCCGAAAGAGATATTAGACAAGCCAGGTGCCTTAACCGATGAAGAATATGCAGAAGTAAAAAAACACCCGGAATATGGGCTGAATATTCTCAGAGATAATCCCCATGTCAGCAGTTTATCGCGTTTGGTTGTGTACCAACACCATGAAAGATATAACGGTGATGGTTACCCCAAGAGATTAAAGGACTCGGAGATTCATAAATTTGCTCAAATCACGGGCATGGTGGATATGTACGATGCCTTAACAGCAGACCGAGTTTACCGTAGGGCCTTCCCCCCCCATGAAGCCTATGAGATGATTTTAGGCTCTGGTAATTACTTATTTGACTATCAGATTATTGAACCTTTTTTATCCAACATAGCGGCCTATCCAGCAGGAACCATTGTTGAATTGAGTACAGGTGAAATAGCCGTGGTTATAAGGACCCAAAAGGGCCTTTCACAATATCCTAAAGTAAGAATACTGTATGATAAGGAGAAGAACACTCTGAGAGAAACTGTTGAAATTGATCTATTTGATTGTAGAAACATCGTTATCAATCGAGTGGTAGATGAACCTGAGTCTTTTATAGAAGGGAATAACCAGGTAAAATAAAACCAAGAAATTATAAATCCTGGCTAAGCTGGGATTTTTGGTTTATTAAGCAAATAATTGCCCAGACCAGACAATACTATAGAAAGGGAGGTCGGTTGAATGTCCAAATGGAGGAATATAGCTGTCTGTACCTTAATTATTGCATTCCTGTCTGGAATCATGTTTGCTGCGGGTTGTACCTTAATTAAGGATATTAGCCCAAAGGAAAATATAGCACAGCAGCAGGAAGGAGTAGCTAACGCCGGTATGCCGGGAGTGGGACCGAATGCCATTGCAGACATAGTAGAAAAGGTTAGTCCGGCAGTTGTTAAAATTACGACGGTGGTGGCGGTGAAAGGCTACATAGATAACAACCCATTTCTAAATGATCCGTTTTTTAGACAATTCTTTGGAGAAAATGCG
Organism: Desulforamulus reducens MI-1; assembly: GCF_000016165.1. Lineage (GTDB taxonomy): Bacteria > Bacillota > Desulfotomaculia > Desulfotomaculales > Desulfotomaculaceae > Desulfotomaculum > Desulfotomaculum reducens. The sequence goes on from NC_009253.1 coordinate 690,666, forward strand.
CAACCCAAGTATCAGAGTGGTTTAGGTTCTGGATTTATTATTTCTAAGGATGGTTATATTTTGACCAATGATCATGTTGTTGAAGGTGCTCAAAAAATTAGTGTGCTAGTGAAAGGATATAAAAAGCCCTATGAAGCAAAACTCATAGGAGCAGATCCTTCAATGGATTTGGCAGTATTAAAAATTGAGGGAAAGGAGTTCCCAACCTTACCACTGGGGGATTCAAAAAAAATACGGGTAGGCAATTGGGTGATAGCCATTGGGAGCCCCTTTGGGTTGGAAGACACTGTTACCATTGGTGTCATTAGTGCTAAGGAACGTCCTTTAGAAATCGACAACCGTACCTTTGAACACCTACTACAAACGGATGCATCCATCAACCCAGGTAACAGTGGGGGTCCCTTGCTCAATTTAAATGGGGAAGTAATTGGTATAAATACTGCCATCAATGCCCAAGCCCAGGGTATTGGTTTTGCGATACCCACCAGCACCGTGAAAGAAATAATTGATGATTTGATTCAGCAGGGAAAAGTGAAGAGACCATGGCTAGGTGTACAAATCCAGCCGGTAACCCAGGATATTGCCAATTTTCTTGGTTATGATGGTACAACAGGAGCTGTCATCTATGGAGTTGTACCTGATGGACCAGCAGCTAAAGCCGGTATACAAGAGGGTGACATTGTCTTAAGCATTGATGATACAAAGATTGATGACCCGGATACATTAATAAAAACCATGCAGAAGAAGAAGGTAGGTACCAAGGTGTCAATGAAAGTGTTCCGCAAGGGAAAGACCATCCAAATCACTGTTCTTACAGATGAAAGACCAGCAAATGTAAAATAATACACAGGGCTGCGTGCCCTGTTTTTTTATGCCAATGGATGGTGCAAGCAAAGGTTTTTTAATGGGTACACTAAGAGGTGGAGGTGTATTATGGAAATCAAATTTCCTTATGGACAAAGCACTTTATCTATCGCCATTGAAGATAGGAATATTGCTGGCTTTGTAACACCAGAACTACCACTGGCGGTTGACTCGCTGCAAGAAATTCGTAGGGCCCTAAAAAATCCTATTGCCAACCCTGGTTTAAAAGAAATTGTAAAGGAAAAACATCCCAGGAGCATTGTAATATTAGTTACAGATATATCCAGGCCAATTCCTTATCAAGAAATACTAGAGGGATTACTAGAAGAATTACAAGCAGGCGGTGGTGATGCGCAGATTAAATTTATTATTGCCACCGGAGCCCATAGGCCCAATACAGAGCTGGAAACAGCAGAGGTCTTTGGCAAAATGGCCCAACAGTACACCTTTTTAAACCATGACTGTGATAGTAACCTAGTTGCAATGGGCACTTTAAAAGATGGCACTAAATTGTTGATAAACAAAGATGTGTCAGAGGCGGATATGGTTATCATAACAAGCTGTATTATGCCGCATAATTTGGCCGGTTTTTCGGGAGGGCCAAAGCTTATATTGCCTGGTGTGGCAGGCAGAAAAACCATTGAAGCAAACCATAGTATGATGACAAGCCAACAGGTGGGACCTGGAAACATTAGGAACAATCCCATTTCTGAGCAAATTGTAGAAGCAGCAAGTTTGGTTGGAGTGGATTTTAGCTTGTAAACCATCACAATAAAATTGTTAAATGCTTTACAGGTGATCTGATAGCCTCCTGGAGGGAAGGTTGTAGCTATTGCCAAAGAATATATAGTATGAAATTGCCTCCAAAGGAAGAGGTGGTGATTGCCGGTGCAGGGGGCTATCCCCGAGATTTAAACCTCTACCAGTCTGTGAAGGCACTGGTCAATGGAGCCAGACTGGTAAGACCAGGGGGGACGATAGTTTTGATTGGAGAATGTAAGGAAGGAATGGGAGAACCACTGTTTAAGGATTGGATGTTCCGGAGCAGAACCGCGGAAGAGTTGGTAAAGACTTTTAAGCAAAAGGGTTTTATTTTAGGTGGGCATAAGGCATATGTACTTTGTCAGGAATTAAAAAATAAAGAAGTGATCCTGATTTCTGAGATAGCCAAATCCAGAAAGCAGGTACCACTTCTGAAAAATGCCATTGACTGGGAAGATGCCCGAAGCATGCTTGAGAAAAAACATGGCTGCCATTTCCGGGCCTTGCTGCTGCCCTTTGCAGGGCTGGTATTTCCCCTTGAAAACAACTAAGCACTGTTACCTCAGTAGATAGCGATTTAAAAGCTCATTACGGGTAATGATCACCTTTTTTGGTACCAGTTTGCTCCACTGGCGACGAATGTGGGATAGTCCACCGGGATGCATTAAAAACAACAACCATCTTTGATACCAGGCCACTAGGGAACGAATCCTAGGGGATAAATCGTAGACCGTAAATCCTAGCTGGGGAGTACCCCTGTGAATCATAGTGATGCCTATGAGGGCCTTAGTACCGTTGCAAGCAGGGTCCTGAGAAATAAACTTAGCCAGTAGTGGTAACGAACGTCGGGTTTCTCGCAGCAGGGCAATGGCTGTTGCCTCCAGAGAACGGGCTTTTGTTGTAAGTTGTTGCAGAAAGTCATTATTTAAGTGAAGCTCTATTACCTTATCCCCAGGAGATAATAAAGTACCGTCTGGTAGTTTCAAGGTCTGTCCTCTATAACTTCTTACTGCTAGACGAAATAATCCCTCATTACCAACTGGCTTTAGGCCAGCTATTCGATCAAAACATAACTCCCAAACCTGCCATAACCTGCGCAGGTTTTTCTTTATAAAGCCAACGTCATCGTAAAGCATTAATTGTTCCAGATTTACAGGTTCTAAGCCTTTGCATTTCAGTTCCTTAAGGATAATCGGCAGAGCCTGCACCATTTTGACTGGTCCTTCTGCCGCCGCACCAAAGCCGGTGCAACGGTCATGAAAGACAATAATAGAGCCGGACCTAGTTTTGCGGGTAACAATATCATGGATACTTTCCGCAGAGGATTTCGCATCCCAATCCCAGGTCATGAAAGTCCAGAGTACCGTTTTTTGTTGGGACAACAGCGTATATAGGTAGGTTGCTAGATTAAAGACCCCCCAGGAGGGGCGGAAGTATAGTGGCAATTTACCATCTATCAATGCTATTGACTTATGTCCCAGCATTATTTCTCGAATGGAAGCAATAGGTCCTTGCAGCCAAGCAAAGCTGTGGTGATAGCCATGGGTGCCCAAGCTATGTCCCTCTGCTAGGATACGTTGAATTAATTCCGGGTGTTTTTTGGCGTGGTTACCTACCACGAAAAAGCTTGCTTTGGCATTATACTGTTGAAGAATATCGAGGACCTGGGCGGTGAAAAGTGGATCCGGCCCGTCATCAAAGGTTAAGGCCACTTTGCCTGAGTGTTTGTTTCCCCTACGATAGGATCCAATGGAAAGGACCCTGCCCAGGAATGTTGGTAACAGTATGTAAATAAAGAATGCTATGCCAGCGAGCTTAAAAACGTTAAGATACATTTTCTTTCTCCTGGTTTTTTAATAATTCTTCAACAGGGTATAAAACATAAAAGATACCCATGAAGGCTAATATAAAAGCACTCATATAGATAGCCCCTGCGGGGTGGAGGGAAGTGGCAATGGCTCCGCCCAGAGTGGGACCAGCGGCGATGCCCAGACCTTCCAAGGTCGTAAAAATACCCCAACCCGTAGCCTGTTGCTCTTCTGGGATGGCCTTGGCCAATAGAGAGTTCCAGGCTGGCAGTATAATGGCATAGGAAAATCCTACGAGAAATACCAAGAATACAATCAGTTTCAAATTCCTAATAAGGGGAAAAAGACCCAATAACAGAGCGCTTAACAAAAAACCTAGGGACAAGAGATTTCTTACAGAAAAACGATCAACCATTCTACCCATAGGAACCAGAAAAAGAATCGCAGTTGCACCACCAATGGTTAATAGCAAACCGTACTGTTGGGTGCTCAAATCTAAAACATGGGTTGCGTAGAGTGGCAATATGGGCAATAACAAACTGGCAGCCAGGGTCTGTAAAAACATACCCGGCAATAAAATTTGAACCACCATACGGTCGGAGGCCAACCTTTTAACCTGATCTAGAATGGTAAAGTTGATGGCGGTTGTTTTGGCCGCAAAGGGAGCCAGTAAAGCAATGACAAGGCCGAGGGCCCATAAGAAAATAAATATTTTAAATGTGTTTTGATAACCTCTGGCCAGAACAAAATTAACTCCAACAGGGCCGATGCCCATCCCCAGCAGCCAGGCAGAAAAAACGAACCCCATTCTGGCAGCCCGATTGGAGCAACCAGTTGGAGCAACATTGCTGATAACAGCCAGCCATACCGGAGTAAAACCCAGGCCAAAAGTACCAGATAATAATAGGGCTAACCATTGGGATCTAACATGGTATAAGCCAATTAAGGAAATGAAGCTGATTAACAAACCCAGTAACAATACAGGTCGTCCACGACGATCCAATAGAGAACCTGCAAAGGATTTAAGAAGCGTTTCTATTAAATAGTGGGCAGAAACCACCAAACCAGCACTAAATAAAGAAAAATGCAAAGCTTCTGCTGAATACAGTGGCCAAAAGGTAAGAAAAAAAGCACTTCTGGTTAATTCTGTAATAAAAAGCAATAAAACAAAAGCATAATCCTGTGGCTTTAAATTCATTATGTTAAGCAATATGCAATCTCCTTAAAAAACCACCGAGGCCATAACAACCCCGAGCAAAGCGCCTGCTACTACCTCAGAGGGGTTATGTCCAATCAATTCCCTTAACGCCTTAACATTTTGCTGACCATCCTGCCTGCCCATTTCTTCAAGCATTTGGTTTAAGATTTTAGCATGAATGCCCGCTGCACGACGAACACCCATAGCATCATACATCACGATGATGGCGAAAATGGCAGTTATGGTAAACAGGGAGGAAGACCAACCATATTGAAGTCCCGAAGCTGTTGCCAGTGCCGTTACCATAGCTGAATGAGAACTGGGCATGCCGCCCGCCTCAATAAATCTGTCCCAGTGCCATTTTTTACTTTTGATACTTGCAAGAATTCCCTTCATTATTTGAGCAATAAGAAACGCCGATAAGGGAGCAAATAAAATTTTGTTTAGCCAGAGCCAGTAATACATTTCTGACAATAGTTTCACCTCAAAATATACTTTACAGACAAATATACATAATATATTCTCTAAAAGCTTCTGTAAATCCTTGCTAGAAAAAAATAATCAAAATAATACAAAAAGGCTAAAAACGGTGTAATTTAACAGAAATGGCAACATTATAGGCTTTCTTGGCTAATGGGTTTCCTGTTAAGATTTTTATAGCAGATACCGATCTAATAACAAAAATCTGGACAGGAGGAATTATGACAAAAAGAATATGGACAACCTATGGGCTGCTGTTTATGTATCTGTTTGCCTTGTGTATTACGATTTTCCCCACTCCGGTTGACGCAGGTAAGACCCAACCTGTGGTTATGGGCTATTATAGCAAAGATTGGTATACAGACCAAGACTCGTATCATGCATTATCAAGGTACTCTGGTTATTTGGATTATGTGGCTACATTTACAGCCCGTATCGATAGCAATGGGAACCTAATGGTAGATTTTCTGCCGTCGGAGGGTATTGAACTGGCAAAGAAGAAGAACGTAAAACCTCTTCTGGTTGTACATAACATGTATAGCGGTGGCATGGATTGGGGTTCCGCAGCAGCAGTTTTGAGTGATTCTAACAAACGTTGGAAACTAGCCAATAATATTGCTTCGTTAGTTAAAAAATACGGTTATGCTGGTGTAAATATTGACCTTGAGGCTGTACCTACTGGCAACAGAGGGGATTACACCAAGCTTTTATGGGAATTAAAGGGTCTGCTAAAATCTGGAGACTATGTTCTTACTGCGGCAGTGCCGGCTAAAAACAGTGACCAAAGGAATAACAATTGGTCTGGTGCCTATGACTATAGGGAAATTGGCCGGGTATGCGACTATGTAATGCTGATGACCTATGATGAGCACTGGTTTGGTGGAACCCCCGGTCCCGTTGCCTCCTTGTCCTGGGTGCAAAGTGTTCTTGACTATGCAGTTAGTCAAATGCCTTCACAGAAAATTTTACTGGGTCTGGCAGGTTATGGCTATGATTGGTCCAATGCCAAGACCAGAACAATTAAATGGAAGGATATAAATAGTATAGTTCAACAAACCGGGGCCCAGGTTCGCTGGGATAACGCTAGTAGTACACCTTACTTTTATTATTGGAATGGCAGCCAAAAGCATGAAGTCTGGTTCGAAAATAAATATAGTCTTGGTATAAAAATGGGTTTAGTAAAATCCTACAAATTGGGTGGCGTCGGTTTTTGGCGCATGGGTTTTGAAAATGATAGTTTTTGGGAGACCATCCGTTACAAACTGAGATAGAGACTAAGGGAGGCAAGAATGCCTCCCTTAGTCTCTATTCCGGGTTACAGCCAGCAAGTATATTTCCTGATTGATTTTCGCCATCTTATTTAAATCTGATTGAACAGAATTAACAAGATTTAATTGCTCTTCCGAAAGGGGTGCAACTTCTAAACCTTCCGTATTAATATTCACCATAATAAAACCTCCTTTTTAAAAACTATTGTTTCCTATCTGGAATAAACTAAACAAAAAACCTTGCTTTGACCTAAAAGGACAATTATAATTAAAATGACACTGATAACCATTATCTATAATAGGGAATTCGGAGGTAAAACGATGACTCTAGATAAATGCAAAAGAGGACAAAGGCTTAAGATTATGAATATCCCCAATGAAATTATCCGGTCTCAGGCAATTCGTTTCGGCATTTCTGAAGGGGCCATTGTTACTTGTGAAGAGGTGGTTCCCGCGGGACCTGTGGTGGTAGGTATGTTTAAACAGCAAATTGCCATTGGTAGGCAGTTAGCTAGAGGTATCACAGTTCAACCAGTTAGCTAATAAACAACAATATAAGAGCCAAGAGGTTGTAAATAATGAATAACAAAGAGTCTAGCTCCCCAAGGATTACTGGGAAAAATATTGTTCTGGTGGGTAATCCTAATGTGGGGAAGTCCGTTATTTTTAATTATCTTACCGGAAGCTATGTGGACGTGGCAAACTTTCCGGGTACAACAAACAATGTAATATGTGGGCGTTTTGGCCAGGATGCCGTCACAGATACCCCGGGAATTTATGGAATTTCCTCTTTTAATGAGGAAGAAAAAATTACCCGGGATATTGTTTTGCATGGGGATGTGCTTATTAACATTGTAGATGCTGTACATTTGGAAAGAGACTTGTTTTTGACCCAGCAACTTATTGATACAGGTCTCCCTGTACTGGTTATGCTGAATATGATTGATGAGGCAGAGCACCAAGGAATCAAAATTGATATTGAGGTGTTAAAGGAACTTCTAGGGGTTCCGATAATAGCTACGGTGGCTGTGGAAGGAAAGGGTTTGGATCAGGTTAGGGATGCCATTGAAGGGGCCCAGATGGGCCGTGTTTTACCAGTGGTTAAGGAAAAATTGGCAGAATTGCCAGATACTATTTCTCGACCTGAAAAGTTACTTGCTTTGGAAGGAGATATTGCTGTTTCGGAAAGAAACGGAGTCACCCCAGGCCCATACAGAACGCTTTTTTATAAAGAAAGACGCCAATGGGTAAATCAATTAGTTGCTATGTCAGTAAAAGAAGCAGGTCCTCGGGAGGCTTGGGGGGCCAGGCTAAGCCGCTGGATGATTCAACCGGCCACAGGAATCCCCCTGTTGATTGCCACTCTGTGGGTGCTCTATCAGCTTATCGGTGTTTTTGTTGCCCAAACAGTGGTGGAATTTACTGAAGGGGTTATTATGGGAGAATATTTCCAACCTGCTGCCAAAGCACTGGTAGGAACGATGGTTGCTCCAGATACAGCTCTCAGTGAGATACTGGTGGGGCAGTTTGGGGTGATTACCATGACCGTTACTTACTTAATTGGACTTTTGCTACCTTTGGTTCTGGGATTTAATCTTGTACTGGCCTTGTTGGAAGACACAGGTTATTTACCCAGAATTGCCATCCTGTTGGATCGGGTATTAACTTTCTTTGGATTAAATGGCCAGGCTGTTATTCCGCTGGTACTGGGGTTTGGCTGTGTAACAATGGCTTTAATGTCAACACGATTACTGGGTTCTGAACGGGAACGGCGTATTGCAACCATTATTTTGGCATTGACAGTACCCTGTTCAGCTCAATTGGCAATCATCGCCACCATGCTGGCTGGGCTTGGGCCAGGCTTTGCAATTGTTTATGGCATATTAATCCTGAGTGTTTTCATCGCCGGAGGCGTATTATTGGACAGATTTATACCCGGTAACTCCTCCTCCCTTTGGATTGATCTGCCCCCCCTGCGGTTGCCCCGCATGGACAACGTGCTGCAGAAAACCTGGGGTAAAAGCAAGGAGTTTATTACCGAAGCTGCCCCTTTGTTTGCATTGGGAGCTTTGTTCCTTGGCTTGCTAGAGGTGACAGGCACCTTGGATTCCATTGAGAATGCCTTGGTCCCCCTAACAGTAAGCTGGTTGGGTTTGCCTAAGGAAGCAGCCAGTGGTTTTATTATGGGAGTCATACGCCGGGAATTCGGTACCGCGGGACTATTTTCTTTCCCCATGTCGGATATGCAAAAATTAATAGCACTGACCACCATTACATTATTTGTTCCCTGCATCGCTTCGGCAATGGTTATTTTTAAAGAGCGGGGATGGAAAGAAGGAACAGCCATTTGGATCGGAGTTGTTATGGTAGCATTTTTCGTGGGTGGATTGGCAAATCAGTTACTAAAATTTTTTGCCATTTATTTTTCTACAGCGGCTCCCTTGACTATGCTGGCAGGCTCTATTATAGTAGGACTTGTTTTAATATTAGGACTTAGTTGGGTTACTCCCGGATTTTCCAGGAGCAGGTGATAAAATATAATGTATAGTCGCTTAATCAACATTTTAATAGTGTTGCTACTCCTAACCGTTACTTCACAAGCCTGGGCAGGGCAACCCCAAATCACAGGGGAGACCGCCGTTCTGCTGGATGCTAAATCAGGTGCAGTTTTGTATGGCAAGGAGGAACACAAGAGAATGTATCCTGCCAGCACCACAAAGGTATTGACAGCCCTAGTGGCGCTGGAACACGCCCGGATGACAGATCGGGTGACTATTGGTCCTAACCCTAGCAAGGCCGGCGGAACCTCCATCTGGCTGCAAGAGGGAGAACAATTAGCCATGCAGGAACTTCTTTATGCTCTAATGTTAAACTCTGCCAATGATGCAGGAGTTGCCATTGCAGAACATGTGGCAGGTTCGGTAGGAAAATTCGCAGCCATGTCCAATGAAAGGGCTAGAGAACTAGGGGCTAATAACACTCATTTTGTGAACCCCCATGGGATGCCGAATAAAGATCATTATTCCACTGCCTATGATCTTGCCCTCATAGGCCAAGCGGCATTAAAAAATAAAGACCTTAGAAAAATATTGACAACCATTCACCATGAAATACCCAGGGCCGACCCGGAGGCTCAAAAATATTTATTTAATCATAACAAGCTTCTGTGGAGTAAGACCTATGGCTATAAAGGTGCAACGGGGCTGAAAACCGGTTATACCGTTGAAGCTGGGCAGTGTATTATTGCTTCTGCAGAGAGAAATGGCATGGAACTAATAGCAGTGGTGTTGCGTAGTGAAGGCTTTAATTTGTGGACCGATGCAGCTAAGTTACTGGATTATGGTTTTGCAAACTTTACCAATCGACAGTTGGTGCAGGGTGGCAAAATCATGGCAGATGTGCCAGTGAAGTATGGCAAAAGCCATGTAAAACTGCTAGCCCAAAATGACTTTTATTATACCTTTCCCAAAGAGGGAACTGTTGACCTTCATGTAATCACCGAGCCCGCAGAAGAAGCCAAAGCACCGGTTGACAAGGGCCAGGTTTTGGGGGCAGTGGTTATACAGAATGGTAAAGAGATTGTTGGAAAGGTTCCACTGGTTGCTCAGGAGACAGTTCAACGGGACTGGCAAGCCATAACTAAAACCTATTTTAAATGGATTCTACCACCGAGCTTGCTTTTACTGTGGATTCGCCGTAGGCTTTATTTAAAAAGAAAAAGGCAGCAAAGAATGGCTAGGCGCCAAAAGTATTATAATTACCCAATAGACTAAGTAATGCATTGACACCCCACCTAAAAAGCAATATACTGGTAAAAAGTAGCCGGGTGGTGTTTTTCTTTTGAAGAAGATTATAACCCAGGTTGGGGAAAAACTAAGGGCCAATGAATATAAGCTAACCCCCCAACGGCAGATCATATTAGAGGTTATGTTAGAAAACAAGGATAAACACCTCAGTGCAGAAGATGTTTATATTCTTGTTAAACGAAAAGCTCCGGATATAGGTTTGGCCACAGTTTATCGAACCCTGGAGTTATTCTTGGAGCATGAAATTGTTCATAGTGTCAATTTTGGGGATGGCCGTAAACGTTACGAATATGGCGATAGTACTGAAGGTCACCACCATCATCATGCCATTTGCCTGAGGTGCGGTAAAATACTGGAGATTAATGAAGACCTCCTTGAAGAATTGGAAAAGCAAGTTTCCAAAGATTATGGTTTTACGGTATTGGATCATGAATTAAAAATTTTTGGTCACTGCAGTGAATGTAAATAAAAGTTTAACAATAGAACAATAGCCAAAAGGATTGCCAGGAGGCAATCCTTTTGGCGTATCAGAAAGCTGATTTCCAATTCCTACTAGAAAACTAAGGTTACTTTCGAGGAATATAGTCTGTTAGAGTATGGAGCAATCAATTTTTCTGTGTAAAGGTATAAGTAAATGCTTCTACATTTGACTAAGTAAATTAGAGGTGTATATGAAAGTACTGCAATTTTTTATTTTTAATAGACGTATACAGACCTCATTGTTAATAGGCTTTATTGTATTTATTATTTTTCCTGCATTTTTAGTAGGGTTGTTCAGTTTTTCGCAAAGTAAAGCAGTTATAGAACGATCGGTCTTTAATACATTGGACTATCTGGCAGATGCCCAAGAGAAGTCTATTAACAACTGGATTATGAGCCGTAAAACATTTATTAAGGGCCTTGCCCAGAATAAATATATGCAGGTTATGGATAATCAAGAGAGTGCTAAAATTTTAAGAGATGCATTAAAAATGGATAATAATTTTCGCTCTCTGGTGCTAGTGGGGAAAGACGGTCGAATAAAAGTAGATCCGGAACTGCCAAACCAGACGATAAATACTTATGTAGGGGATCGAGAATACTTTCAACAGGCTATTTCCGGTACAACCTTTGTCAGTGAAGTTCTAGTAAGTCGAAACACTAAGCGGCCTGTTATGATGGTGGCTACTCCGGTTAAGCAAGGTGATGAAATAGTAGGCGTTTTATCTGGTATTGTTAACATTTCTGTGATTACAGAAATAACCCAGCATAATTCTCCTGGTGTACTTGGTGAATCATATTTAATTAATGATAAAGGATTAATGGTAAGCGAATCAAGATTTACTACATCAACGGAGCCGCTTAAATTGAAAGTACAAAACCACCCCGCCCTCACTTCTAGAGAAGGAGAGAAGGGGAAAGGGATTTATAAAAATTATCTTAACCGTACGGTTTTTGGCACTTATCGGTGGTTACCTGAGATGAGACTAAGTCTAGTTGTAGAGAAAGACTATGAGAGGGGTTTAATGGAATATGGCTTAGCAACTTACTTAAAAGTTTTGGGCGCTGCTTGCCTAATAATAGGGTTTTTCCTGGTTTTTGCTATAATCTATTCCAGAAGATTAACCAAGCCACTGGAAAGGCTGGCTGCGGAAGTAAATAACATTGCCAAGGGTAATTTTCTATCAATTATTGATCTTAAAGCCAATCGGGAGGTGCAGGAATTAAGCAGGGCTATTAATAACATGTCTGCTAATTTACTGGAAAAAACCACCCAATTAAATAACCTAATTAAGCAACTGGAACAAAATAGGGATGATTTGCATGAAGAAAAAAATAAGCTTGTTAAAATTTCAATTACCGATGAGCTAACAGACCTTTATAACCGACGATACCTGAACAAAGAATTACTGCGGGTTATTGACCTTTGCAGCACCTTAAATAAAAATATTTCACTTTTAATGTTGGACCTGGATCGTTTTAAAGCAGTCAATGATAACTATGGCCATGCTACAGGGGACACGGTACTAAAGGAATTTGCTGAAATACTCAGAAGGTGTAGCAGGGGAACCGATGTTGTTGGTCGGTTTGGCGGTGAGGAATTCGTGATTATTATTCCCTTTGTCAGTGCTGAGCGGGTAGCCCTTATTGCTGAAAGGATTCGGCAAGAAATAAGTAACTTTGTTTTTGATGAGGGAAACAGTAATCTTCATGTGACAGTTAGTATTGGGGTGGTTACGGTAAAATCCCTAGTGACAAGCACAACGGCTGAAGTGGCAGAAAAATTAATCAAAAAAGCTGATGAGAATCTATACCAAGCAAAAAATTCCGGAAGAAACAAAGTGGTTCACCGGGAGATCAAAATAGGGGAATTATTTGAATGTTGCCCTCCAGAGAAAAAAACGTCCGATTCCTGATAAAAGCAAGTTCCTTAAGATAAAGGAAAGATCTTTATTTTTGAAGTATTTATTTAGTATGTTAGAAAACCAGTAGTCTGTTTTAAAGCTGGAGGCCTTTTGTTTTAATCATCACGGCTTTATACTTTTAATCACCTATTTTAGAAATTATGCATAATTATCCCTCCTGAGGAAATACTTTCTTCAAATACCTAGGGAGGGATAGTATGTCAGACAAGAATAATGAAAATTACGATACGCTAATCCATAATAGTGATCCTACCCACCGGGCCGATACCAATGACCCCAGTGCCCATCAGGATCAAAACAAAACAGAGGTACCCTATGATTACCGCAAATTTGAACCCTCTCCCACGGGGGAAGAATTACACCGTTGGCAACGGGAACATATTAAAAAGGATGATCAATCCAAAGAGGGCTATCCCTTAAATGTTATTGTGGACCCTGCCATGCGAGAAATGTATCAAGTGGTGCATAATCAGGGTCTGACAAACGTTTTTGACCGTTTTTCGGAACAGCAACCCCAGTGTAATTTCTGTGCCCCGGGTCTCTCTTGCCAGCTTTGTGCCAATGGACCCTGCCGAATTACGAAGAAGGCCCAGCGGGGTGTTTGTGGTGTGGATGCCCATGTAATGGTGGCCCGGAACTTTACCTATCGTCACACTACCATAGGCACCTCCGCCAACTGTTATCATGCTTTACAGGCTGCCAGAACCCTGCGGGCAGCGGGCTCCAACCCGGAAAGTGGGCTAAAGATCAGGGAACCGGAAAAATTAAAAAAATATGCAGAGTTTTTGGGTATGGATAAAAATAAGCCCATTGAACAATTGGCTGTGGAGTTTGCGGATTTCTTTATCGAGGACCTTCACCGGCCCAACTTTATGGAATCCAAACTGGTGGAAGCCTTTGCGCCGCCCCGTCGTAAAGAACTCTGGCGTAAATTGGGCCTCTACCCCGGCGGCGCCTTCTCTGAAGTGGGTTTTGCCCAAACTAAGTGCATGACCAACCTGGGTGCAGATCCTGTGGACTTTTTATTAACCTGCGTACGCTTGGGGGTGGCCAATGAATTCCAGGGATTGTGGCCCCTGGACTTACTACAAGAAATTTTAATTGGCACCCAGGAGATTACGCAAAGGAAGCAAAATATGGGCTTGTTGGATCCCAATAAAGTAAATATTATTACCAATGGACACATGCCCTTGTTAGCCCATGTGGTCATTGATTTGGCCTCCACCGAAGAATGGCAGAGTAAAGCCAAAAAAGCAGGGGCCACTGGTTTACAAATCATGGGTCATGTTTGTGAGGGCCAGCAACTGATAAACTACTCCGGCACCCACGAAATGTCAGCCCTGGCCGGTCAAGAGGGAGAATGGCTGTCTGAAGAATATTTATTGGCCACAGGCTGTGTGGATCTGTTTATGTTTGACTACAACTGTACCGTTCCTACTCTTCCTTTGTATGCTGAGCGTTTTGGTACCAAATTGATGAGTGTGGACCCGGTTATCCGCTTCCCCGATACCGAGGCTCTGGATTTCAAACCTGAGCAAATGATAAAGCAAGCAGAGGAGTGTCTGGAACGGGCAATTGAATTTTTTAAGAAACGCAAGGAAGAAAACCGTAACGTTTATGTACCACCCCACGTCAGTGATTGCATGGTAGGTTTTTCCACTGAATCAGTTAAGCAAGCCCTTGGTGGCAGTTGGCAGCCTTTAATTGATCAAATTGCCAACGGAAACATCCGTGGTATTGCAACTTTGGTAGGTTGTACCACCGCCCGGTACGGTCAGGGCGGCAGCAATGCCTTTAAACTGGCAAAGGCCTTGATTGAGCGTGACGTCCTAGTACTGTCCGGTGGTTGTGTATCAGCCGTCTTTGAATATACTGGCCTGTGTAAGCCAGAAGCAGCCAATGAGGCAGGGGACGGTCTTAAGCAAGTTTGCCAAACCCTAGGGATACCGCCGGTATTGTCCTATGGTGCCTGTGTGGATGTTGGTAAGATGACCCACACCGCCATGGAACTGGCAGACGCTCTGGATGTGGATACCAATGCCCTTCCTCTGGTCATCGGTGCACCTGAGTATTTGGAGCAAAAGGCCGTGGCAGACGCCTGCACCGCAGTGGCAATGGGCTGGCTGGTCCACGTGGCACCGGTTCCATCGGTTACCGGCAGTGAAGTGGTAGTAAAGACCCTTACTGAAACCACTGAAACCTTGGGACTTGGTAAAATGATGATTGAGCTGGATGCCGAAAAGGCAGCGGATATTTACATTGAGCACATAGAGAAGAAACGAGCTGGATTGGGCTTATCCGCTAACCTGCCGAACCCATAGGAAAAAACTTAGAGGCTGGATCAATTGATCTAGCCTCTTCTTATTTGTTGAAAAAGTAGGACGAGCAATTACATTATCTAGAGCCAGCGAAGATAATGTGATTGCTGATAAAAGTTTTCGAAAGTTTAATTTAATCTGGCTTGTTTTTAGCATATCGAATAGTATAAAATTTGCAGATATGCATAAGGGCAACTAAGACTTAGGTCGTAGCCTAAAGGTTTGGTGTAAGCCAAATTTACTTTATGAGTGAAGTATTGGGATTTGTTTAAAAACTTTTAGACAGTAACTTCTTTGTAGTCGCTGGCAGTTTATTCAAAAAAAAGATTGAATCTGTAGAATAGAATGATATACTAGGATTATGAACATATGTTATAAACATTATAAAAGTAGTACAAAACCAAAAAGCAGCTATATCCTTAAAGGGGGAGTTTCCATGAACGAGAACGAAGAACAATTTACTGCTGCCGCACTTGCATATAGTGAGAAAACCCTTGATCACTTCAGGAATCCACGAAATGTTGGTGTGGTTGAGAATTATAATGGGCGAGGAAAAATTGGTGAAGCAGATTGTGGAGATGTTTGTGAAATTACCATTCTCGTTGAAGAAGAGCAAATAAATGATATTAAATTCAGAGTTTATGGATGTGTAGGCGCTGTGGCAACTTCCAGTGCAGTTACAGAACTAGCCAAGGGAAAACACTGTGAGGAAGCCCTAAAGCTGACAGATGACGATGTGGTGGAATTCTTAGATGGCCTACCTGATCAGAAAAAGCATTGTTCTCTGCTAGGGATAAGGGCCTTAAAACAGGCGATCTATGATTATTGGTTGTATAAACAACTATTGGAGAATGGACAGGTTACCAACCGTATTGAACATGAGCAGATAAGGGAAGATTTATTTCAACAGTTTGCTAATGAATTTTAACAGAACAAGAGATTGGAAGTGAAGGTATGGGAGAGGTACTTGCGATTAATGTCAGTGCAGTTAGGGGAATTGAAAAAAACAGTATAAATGAAGTAATGGTGGTGGAAGGCTGGGGTTTAGAAGGGGATGCCCACGGCGGAGACTGGAGCAAACAGGTAAGCATTTTTCCGGTGGAAGCAATGGAGAAGGTTCCACTCCATAAAAAACAAGAGGTCCTGTCCGGGGGTTATACCGAGAATTTTACCATAGCGGGGATTAACCCCGATCAAATAAAGGTGGGGACCAAGGTGAAATTGGGTGAGGCTATCATCGAAATCTTTCATGTAGGGAAAGAAATATTTAAAGAATCGGGACGCCCCTACATTGTTAGCCGTGAGGGACGTTTTGGTAAAGTTATTAAGGGTGGTTTAGTAAAAGTAGGAGATAAAATTATTGTGGAAGCTTAAAAGGACAGTGGTGGGCACCTAAAGCAAATCCCTTACACCTGATATAAAATCCTGAAGTATTAAGGGTATTTTTATATCAGGTTCTAAATGATCAATATTGCTTGATCATTTACCATAAGTATAAACTAAATATTCTAAAAAAAGAGAAAAATTAAGCTTTTATTATTGACATATGCTCATTATAAGGATAACATTGAAAGTAAGTTAGCTTACTGCAAAACCTCCTATAATGAAGAACTATAAGATTGCCTGATACTGGTTTAGAGCAGGAGAGGAGGAGACAACTTTGAAGGAGCATTACCAGGTTGATCCCTACCTTTTACAAATCCGTACCAGGGTGAAGGGGTTTATTGAAGGGCAGGGAAAAATTGGTCTTATATTTGAAGAGACCATCTTTAGCCCGACAACGGACGGTAATCCCTCAGACCGTGGAACCCTTGTTTGCGAAACTCTTCGCGCAACATATGAAGTTTTACTTGTAGAGCAAAGACCAGAAGGTATCGTACACTGGATTGCAGGCACCCCAAAGCCTACCATAGGGGCCAGTGTCTTAATGACATTGGATAGAGACAGGTGAAAAGATATCAAGTTATTTGATTAATAGACATGTGTGTAACTCTTTCTCATAAGAAAGGGTTATTATTTTTGTTTTAAAATATAAGCTTTTATAGTAGGTTATTTTCAAGAACTTCTAAAAAATAAAGGTGGAAAAGATTTTTTTCCACCTTTAATAATGATTATCAGGCATATATCAGAGGTGAACCTTTAAGGCCTGAATCATCCCTGGTTAACGATATTCTAGTGGTGATGGTTTCCACCACAACTGCATTGTGTTGGTCGGGTCACCAGAGTCCCTGTTGCATAGGCTTCAGCAACAGCTTCCAGTGAACCGGAGGCCCCGTTTACCACCTTAATCCCTATTTGTTGCAGGGCTTGAATCATGTGTCCGCCAATACCTCCACAAATAATGGTATCAATGTTTTCAGCTTTTAACATGTAGGCTATGCCGCCATGGTTATGCTGCAACCCATCATTTGATAGAATTTTTGTTTCTTTCACCTTTTTATTTTCTAAATCAACAATGGCAAATTCTTGTGTTGTTCCGAAATGTTGATTAACTTGACCGTTCTTTGCCGGCATGGCGATCTTCATTCTTTACTCCTCCTTTAGTAGAATAGTTACTGTTATCATGCACGGGTAGTAATTTACCCCCGCAGCTGCATATACGTGGAATTTCATCTTTATGATAGATGCGCAGATATTCAACAGTTTTTCCACATTGACTGCAACGAAACCTTACCATGCTAAACTCCTAATAGTCCGGTAACTTGTTGCCAAAGTTTCGTAATTGCAGATGCACCCTCGTTTTGACCTAGGAGAGTGACCGGAGTCCCCTGCAATAAGGATTGAGAAAGGGTTTGGTTATACGGGATTTTCCCTATTACCGGTACATCTAGCTTGCTGGCAGCGGCTTCAATGGAGAAGCAATTCTCAGTATCCAAATCATATTTATTAATACAAACAGCTGCTTGACAGCCAAAGGTAGCAGCTACTTGGATAATTCTTTCCATATCATGTAACCCTGAACGGGTAGGTTCTGTAACAATCAAAGCCATATCAGTGCCCGCCAAGGAAGATATCACAGGACAACCAATGCCTGGTGGACCATCACTGATAATGAGAGGTATATCCCTTTCGGTGGCAATTTCTCTGGCCCTTTTACGCACTGCACTAACTAATAATCCTGAGTTTCCCTCGGCAATGCCTAGCTTTGCATGTACCATTGGGCCCCACTGGGTTTCTGATACATACCAATGACCAGACTGATGATCATTGAGTGTGATTGCTCCAGACGGACAGATTCCATAGCAGAGTCCGCAACCTTCACAGGCGTAGGGATTAACCTGCCGCTCTTTAATGGCAGAAAACCTGCATAATTCCTCACAACTGCCGCATTTAGAGCATAACTCTAAGTTAATATTTGCCTTAACGCCACCTATAAAGGAGTGCGTTTCCTGTACATCTGGTTTTAATAGTAAATGTAGATTGGCAGCATCCACATCACAGTCACAGATAACAGCTTTGTTAGATAGTGTGGCAAAGGAGCCAAGGATGCTGGTTTTACCGGTACCACCTTTACCGCTAATGACAGTTAACTCTTTCATTTGGTCACCTCCTGGGTAACCTGTTGATATAGGTCAATGAACTTTTCTGTCCAGACAGGGCTACTTTTAACAAGGGGGATACCCTTGGCATAGGCCCGGGCTATCTCGGTATCGAGGGGGATTCGTAGGAGTATAGGGAGTCCCTTTTCCTGACAGTAATCATCGATTAAATGGTTGCCCGGTACATCCCGGTTGATAATGACACCGCAGGGGACATTAAGAACCTTTAGCATTTCCACGGCCAGAGATAGATCATTTAACCCAAAGGGAGTGGGTTCTGTTACCAATATACAGTAATCTGTTTCCTCGACTGCAGCCATCACTGGGCAAGAACTGCCAGGTGGTCCATCAATAATTGTAACAGTGTCCGTATCTATGGCACCTCGAACCGCCTTGATGACCGGAGGGCTGGCATGCACGCCTAGGTTTAATCGTCCAGTAATTAATTTTAATTTGCCAGACTGGCTTATTTGGACGGTCCCCACCTCTCTGGGACTCGGTTCTAGGGCTCCCGTCGGACAGAAGTGCCAACAAGCACTACAGCTATGACAGACGTCTGGAAATATCAGTATGGTGTCCTTTAGTAGGGTAATGGCATTAAAACGACAAATCTCTGTACACTTCCCACAATGCTGGCATAGGTCTTCGTTAATTTTGGGAATAGGTAAGCTGACCGTAGTTTCATTGATGGGTTCTTGATCCAGAAAAAGGTGCACATTTGGTTCTTCCACATCGCAATCCAAAAGTTGAACCGATGGGTTATTCTTAATGAGCGATAGGGCCAAACTGGTGGCAACCAAAGTTTTACCGGTGCCGCCTTTACCACTGGCAACAGAGATCTTCATTCAATCACCCCTAACGACCGTGAGGGCCAACGTTGGGTGCATTGGCTTTGCTCAGAAGGTCTTTTTGATAGTCTTTAATTACATCCTGTGCCGTACCCTTGGCACCCGTAAAAACCTCGATGCCAGCAGCTTCCAGGGCAGTATAAGCATTAGGACCTATATTGCCGGTAATCACCACTTGCACCTTTTGGTTACTTAATAAACTGGCAGTAGCAATTCCTGCTGCTCCCTGAGAAAAACGCCCTGTATTGTCAATGGAAGAGTATTTGTCGGTATCGGTATCATAAAGAACAAAGTACTCACACCTTCCCAAACGGGGATTTACTTCACTGTCTTGGTTTTTCCCAAAGGCAGAGACGGCTATTAGCATAGTACTCAACTCCTTATACTTTTTCCCAGAGGAGAGCCTTGTGCCTATCGATGCGGATAGGCACAAGGTCAACAAAGGTTAACCAGATTTCATTTACCTTTAGTCTTTGTATCACTCGGGGTAGATGCAAGCTAAGGCTTTTGTAAACTATTCAGATAAGTTACTTTATCTAATAGTCCTTAGCGCACCATAATATCTAAACCACTAACTCACTTGTCTTTTAACCTTTACTAGGTTTGGAATATCTTCAAAGGCATTAGTTTTAACCTCTTCTACCATACCTGTATCACACAGCTTGGTAAATTCAGTGTCAATGGGGAGAACTTCCAGAACAGGTAATCCATCTAAGGTATCTCCTTTTTGCAAGGCCTTACCAAAGAGTTCAAATTTTTCTCCGCATTTGGGACAGGTGATATAGGCCATATTTTGAACAAATCCCAGCAGAGAGGCTTCCATGATGCCAGCCATTCGAACAGCTTTTTTAACAACCATTACCGCTAAATCCTGCGGTGATGTTACCATGACAATCCCATCAACGGGAATTTGTTGTATCACCGTAAGGGGAACATCCCCGGTGCCAGGGGGCATATCCACCAGGAGATAGTCCAGTTCCCCCCAATTTACATCGGTCCAGAATTGTTTTACGGCACTGGCGATAATTGGTCCACGCCAGATTACAGGTTCATCTTCCCGTTCCAACAATAGATTTAAGGACATAATGCGAATACCGCCTTTACTTACAGCAGGTTGCAAAAGACCCTGAGCATTAGCGGGAACTCTCTTCACACCAAACATTTTGGGAATGCTAGGACCGGTAATATCTGCATCCAGGATGCCAACCTGATAGCCCATCCTACGCAGGTTTACAGCCATTAGTGCCGTTACCGAAGATTTACCCACGCCGCCTTTACCGCTCATAACAGCAATTACACGGCTAATTTTGCTTTGGCCACCAGGATAAAGTTTGGGTGGAGGACTACACTTTTCTCCACTGCAAGAACCTTCGTTCATTTCACCACAGCTTGAACAGTTGTTACTTTGGTCGCTCATGATTTTTCCTCCTCATAGTTAAGAAAGTTTTATGTACCAGCAGGCATTGTTAGAGACCCAAGGAATTTCACCTTTAGATCCATAGCTAGCCTAAAAAAATTATTGACATCCGTTCAAAACCATATTATAGCTATTATGAACTGATGTCAATAAATAAAATACAAAAAAGTTAAAAAGAAGTTTAAAAAACACCCAGAATCTTATCGATAATTGTATAAAAAGCACAAGATTACTTAATGAAGAAGGGCTAGCTAAATTAAATCAGCAAAAAATATAAAGAAAAGTATGATAATTATACTACTTTTAAATCTTAATATTAAGCAAGTAGGAAGGAGGGAGATTCCTTAATATAACTCAAAGCCCTTGCCGTCTTGGCAAGGGCCTGTTTCTGTTACTTATGGCTGTTGCATGTTGAGCAGTTTCCAGAACAACCACCGGGGATGGGTTCACGGCAACGGGGGCAGACAAGTGTTAATAAATCAACAGGGCATCCACAGCGGGGGCAGGTTTTGCCCTGAGTGCATGTGTTTTTGGATTTTTCCTTTATTTAAACCACGCCCTTTGAAGTAGAATTACTTTGTATGTTTTGCTTTTTAAACAATCTTACGCCCACAATCACCAGGGCTGTTAGAGCGATAACCACTGCCATCACGGTAAATACTTGTGCCGGTGTAGCAACTCCCAGTAGAGCGGAAAGTTGAGCAACAATACCACCAATTAAGAAGGCAATTACCCAGGTACTTACCCACATAAGGAGTGCCTCCTTCTTGTTGCGTTCCTTAAACATTACTAAAATGGAAGCAATGCAAGGAACAAAGAGGGTAATGGTAATTAAGGATATCACTGTTTGAATGGATGTCAACGGCATACCTGCCAAGCCCGCGGCACCAAAATCTCGACGTACAATACCCATAATGAAGGCTGTGGCAGCTTCCTTGGGTAACCCTAGCCAATTTACCGTCAAAGGAGCTAGGATGTTTTGCAAGGCAACCAGAATACCAGTAACCTGAAAGGTACTAATTATTAAAGCACCAAGAGCAAAGAGGGGGAAAGCTTCCTTTAAGAACTGATAAGATTTAATTCCAGTCTTGGTCATTACATTATGAATACGTGGCACACGTAGCGGTGGTAGATCGATTAAGAGGTCAGAAGACTGACCGGATAATAGCGAATTCATTAAAGTACCCACAACCACTAGAACTGCAAAGATAACTAAAGAATACAGAAGTACAAACTCAGGGCCCACAGAGGCTAACATTCCAGCAATGACTCCCAATTGAGCAGAGCATGGGATCGCTAACCCCAATAGAAAAATAGCAATGCGGCGCTCCCGCTCGGAACCTAACAGACGAGTGGTAATAGTAGCCATGGTAACACAGCCCAGGCCAAGAATTAATGGAATAACAGCCCGGCCATTTAAACCAATGCTGGTGAGAAGTCTATCCACCAGGGTAGCTAGGCGGGGAAGGTAACCGGAATCTTCAAACAAGGACAGGAAAAAGTAAAATCCTATAACCAAGGGCATTAATAACCCCAGCACATAGGTAAAAGTCATTGTAAGGAGGCCAAATTCGCCAATAAGGATCGTTCCCAAAGTGGACTGTTCACTGATAAAGTTACCAACAAAGGAACGTACAGCAGGTTCGAAGTGTCCGATCATAAGGGTTTCCTCTGTAAACCCTACAACTGTACCGGCCACAAAGACCCCAATTATCTGATACATGGTATAGAGTGCTAAAAATAGAATGGGAATTCCGGTTAAAGGTTTGATCATCATACGGCTTAAGATATTACTGAAAGCGGTTTTTTTACTGATATCCTTGACCACATGAGTAACAATTTGGTTAACACGCTGTCTTCGCTGCAGGTAAATATCCTCCCTTTTATTTAGGGGTTCAAGACCATGACGTTCGGCAACTGTAGCATCGCCTTCCATAATCAACAGGGCTTCACCACGGGAACCTACCCGGTTAACCAGTTTATCCATTTCTTTTTGGAGTTCTGTATCTGACTGCCCTGAACGTGCCTGCCCAATGTTTTCCTTTATTTCCTTCATGCCTTGTTTTTTAATGGCCACGGTAGGAATAACAGGTACACCTAGCAATTGGCTTAATAATTGGTTGTTTATTGTCATACCCTGTTTTTCAGCTTCATCTACCATATTCAGGGCAATGATTACAGGAACGCCAGTATCTATAATTTGTTGGGTAAGGAATAAATCCCGTTCTAGGTAAACCGCGTTTACAACGTTAATAACCACATCGGCTGTTAAAATAACATCCCGGGCCACCCTTTCTTCGTCATTAAAAGAAGAAATTCCATAAACCCCCGGGGTATCAATTACGACATCCCCTTGAAGAAGACCGTGGGATATCTCCAGGGTAGTACCGGGGTAATTGGATACATCCACATACATACCAGTTAAGTAATTAAAAAATACTGATTTACCAGCATTTGGGTTGCCTGCCAAAACAATGCGCCGAGCTCCTTCGGGAATATCAATTTGAATACTGCAACCATGGCAGTGAGACATGCTGCTGTCACTCCTTCAATTCTCTTAAATAAAGCACTAATTTAGACTAATATCAATTAATCTAGCCAGTTGACGGCCAAGGGCAATTTGTTGACGGTTTTTACGAATCACAATGGGACCCGCTGGAACAACCTCTTCACAGCTAAGCCACTCTCCTTCGGCAATGCCAAAGCGAATTGCTTGGGATCGGACGTTTTCATTATGGATGTTGTTAATTTTAAAAAATTGACCTTTTTTTACACGATCAAGAGTCATAATACCACTCCTTGTCTGAATATAAGAATCATTATCACTCAAAGGACAAAATAAAAATGTGTTATAGTTAAGCTAGTTATAAAATAACACATTGTTGAAAATGATTATCATTTCTAAAGTAAGTATATTCCTCGATTGTTGGGATGTCAATCCCCTTTAGGCAAGATTTTGAATATCATTTTCAATAGAGAGAAAGAAAAATATTTAGAATGTTCGAATATATTAAAGAAGGGAGGAAGCACAAATGTGTAGAAATATATTGCTACAGTATATAAGTAAAGGATGTTAGAATGGAAAATCTGCGCCTTCGCTTAGATTTTAATGATCGAGTAGGCATTGTCTATGATGTAGCCAAGCTTGTCTCACCAAAAAATATTAACATTATATCCTTACAAGTTTTACCCAATACCATGTACCTGGAACTTAATTATCTGTCAGATCAGGAGACAGAAGTATTAAAAAGAGAATTTCAAAATATCCCTGGGGTAAAGCAGGTGGAACCTGTTGAGGTTATACCCCAGGAAGAAAGGGAACGGCAACTCAAGGCAGTACTTGATTCTGTTAGTGATGGTATTATTGCAGTGGATCGCAAGGGAAAAATCACTTTTTTTAATCCTACCTGCGAAAAAATACTTTTTGTTTCGGCCGAACATGCCGTGGGACGTGATGTGGCAGAGGTAATTTCAACGGACATCCCCATGATTAACAGCCTAAAAACCGGGGAGGGGTATGATAACAAAGAGATTATGATTACCACCCCCAGGGGACGCCATCATTACTTAACCACTGGCAGGCCAATTAAAGATCAAACTGGCAAGGTAATCGGTATGGTGGCAGCCCTCAAGGATATGCATCAGGTGCGGGATTTGGTTTACTCAGTAACAAAGCCTTCTATGTTTACCTTTGAAGACATAGTTTATGGAAGTGAGGCAATGGAAAGAGTGGTGGCAATAGCCAAAAGAGTTGCTCACAGTGAGTCCACAGTGGTCATTAGAGGGGAAAGCGGAACAGGCAAAGAATTATTTGCCCGTGCTATTCATATGGAAAGCATGCGTAGTAACAAGCCCTTTGTTCCTTTAAACTGTGCTGCATTGCCGGACACTCTGCTGGAAAGCGAGCTTTTTGGTTATGCAGATGGGGCGTTTACAGGAGCTAAGAAAGGCGGTAAACAGGGGCTTTTCGAATTTGCCCATGAAGGTACGTTGTTTCTGGATGAAATAGGGGAACTTTCACCGCACCTGCAGGCAAAGCTACTTCGAGTTTTACAGGATGGAAAAGTAAGAAGAATTGGTGACCGACAGGAAACACCTGTGAATGTTCGAGTTATTGCAGCCACCAATCGAAATCTGGAAGAGATGATGGCCCGGGGGGATTTTCGAGAGGATCTATATTACCGGCTAAATGTTTTTCCCATCAGAGTTCCAGCTCTGCGTGAGCGACCCGAGGATATTCCCTTTTTGGTTCATCATTTTCTTAAAAAATTTACACAACACCCAGATAAAAAGATATCTGGGATTTCCACAGGGGCCCTGCGTATTTTAACCAGAAACCGGTGGACAGGGAATGTGCGGGAATTACAAAATGTCCTTGAAAGGGCCATAAACCTGGTGGAGAATGGCGATATCAAAGAGGAACATATCATATTAGACGAAGAGCGGATAATTGAAGGTAGCGGCTGTGTTTTGGATAAAATGATGCAGGGCACCAGCTTAAAAGAAGCTGCTGCCAGGGCTGAACTGGACGCATTACAAATTGCCCTTAATACCTATGGTACAGCACGTAAGACTGCAAAGGCTTTAGGAGTGTCCCATACAACGGTGTTAAATAAAATTCGTCGTTTTGGTTTAAAATATCCAATTGAAAGAAAACAATAAAAACAACGCCACAAAGGGTGTTGTTTTTTTGCATTATTATTATAATCACCACCAATATCTTTTTTTCATAAAATATAGCCAAATAGGTGGTGATAGAATGTCTAAGAAGATAGGCCTGGCATTAGGTGGGGGCTTTGTACGGGGTGCTGCCCACGTGGGAGTATTAAAGGTTTTGGAGGAAAACAATATTAAGCCTCATATGGTGGCAGGAACCAGTGCAGGAAGTATGATTGCTTCTTTATATGCATCGGGCTGGTCTGTCTCTGAATTAGAGAATATGGTATGTGCTTTAAAACCAGGTGTATTTATTGATGAGATAGCGGCAGTGGAGAATTTTTTTATCATGACCCTTAAACTTTTCATCGATGCTTTAAGGCTGCCCTGTCCCTTTCGATCTCCCCTGGGACTTATGAAGGGAGTAAAATTAACACGTTTTATAAGATCAATGCTAGGTAAAAAAAATTTTGAAGGATCACCCCTTCAACTGGCTATTACCTCCGTTGATATAGCCAGTGGCAAAAAGGTTATCTTTGTTAGCAGGCAGGATCGCATGAAATTAACTGCCAAGGAAGATCAAGTATTTATCAGTGGGGTACCGGTTTGGGAAGCCGTTAGAGCCAGTACTGCAGTACCAGGGATTTATGAACCGAAGAAGATTCATGAATATCTCCTAGTTGACGGTGGCTTGCGGGAAAATGTACCTGCTTTGGTGCTTAAAAGGTTGGGGGCTGATGTTGTGATTGCTGTGGACCTGGGGAATGACGGCCATGAGCATACAGTTCCTCGTAATATTTTGGAAATGATGGAACAAACCTTGGATATTATTCGTGCAGATGCCCTGGAGTATGTGCTGGATGGTAATGCAGATGTCCGTATCCGACCCTTATTAAAGGGCATTGGGGCATGGGATTTTTATAAAATACCCCATATTATTTCCCAAGGAGAGAAAGCTGCCCGTGAATTATTGCCAGAGATAATAAGGATATGTAAGCTTTAATATATTAAAAACCATACTTGTTGTATAATAAGATGAATTTTAGTTACTTGGGGAGAGTGTTTAACAGTGATAGTGGACTATCATATACATACTGCACGTTGTGGACATGCTGTGGGTACCGTAATTGAATATGTGGCGGAGGCAAAGAAGAATAAATTGGCGGAAATTGGTTTTTCGGAACATTTGCCCCTGTATTGGATACCCCAAGAAAAAAGGGAACCTGATTTTGCTATGTCTGATGAGGAACTTCCTATTTATATTTCCGAAGTTATACAGGCAAAGAAAGATCATCCTGATTTGTCTATAAAATTGGGAATCGAGGCAGATTATATCCCGGGCTATGAACAAGAATTAAAAAAAATACTTGCCTCCATGCCCCTGGATTATGTATTGGGTTCCGTACATTTTCTTGGTGACTGGGCCTTTGATGATCCCGACAAGATAGATCAGTACCAAAGGCATGATATCAATGAACTTTACCAAAGGTATTTTTTGCAGGTTCAGCAGGCAGCAGCTTCCGGTTTGTTTGATATAATTTCCCACCCTGATTTAATTAAAAAATTTGGCTTTAAGCCAACTACTTCCAACACAGAGCTATACCGAAAAACTATTCAGGTAATCAAAGCCAATGATCTTTGTGTGGATGTTAATGCTGCGGGTTGGCGATATCCCTGTGCTGAATTGTATCCTTCGCCGGAGTTTTTGAAGCTTTGCTATAATTATGGAGTTCCGGTAACCCTTGGCTCGGACGCCCATAAACCAGAACAAGTGGGTGAAGGATTAGAACGAGCAGTGGCTATATTGAAAGAAATTGGTTACCGTCAGGTGGCGACTTTCCGTGCAAGGAAACGTATAATGGTAGAACTGGGTTAAATCAAATCCTAAATTATGGATTTGATTTATTTTTTTGGAAAAAAACTAAAATAAGCTGTGGAAGAAGAAGGGATTTTTATCGCTGTAGCGAATAAAAGTGGTGTAAAGTGGTACCAAGTGGAGGGAAATACCCAGAGAGTGGAGTAAGATATCATGTTCATGGGGGAATTCCAACACAATATCGACTCGAAAGGTCGACTTATAGTCCCTGCCCGCTTCCGTGAAGGTCTGGGTGACCGGTTTATTGTCACCAAGGGTTTAGACAACTGTCTTTTTGTTTATCCTCAGCACGAATGGGCTGAGGTGGAACAAAAACTTAAGTCGCTGCCCTTTACCAGGGCAGATGCCCGGGCCTTTGTACGTTTTTTCTTTTCCGGAGCTACTGAATGTGAAGTAGATAAACAGGGGCGGATTTTACTTCCCAACAACCTAAGGGAATATGCAAAACTAGATAAGGAAACAGTGGTTGTAGGGGTTTCGACCCGGGTAGAGATATGGTCCAAAGAGGAATGGGATCGCTACAATGCTCAGGCGGAAGCTTCCTTTGAACAATTGGCAGAGAACATTGTTGACCTGCTTTAAAATAAAAAATTTTATAACCAAACAAAAACGTGGTTACACTATTTTGAAACGAAATCAAACGAGGGTTTAAGATAAATATGGAATTTAAGCATGTATCGGTATTGTTGCACGAATCAATAGATGGATTAAAGATTAAGCCCGGGGGTATTTACGTAGATTGCACCCTTGGTGGGGCTGGACATAGTTTAGAAATATTACGGCGACTTGGACCGGAAGGAAAACTGGTAGGGATCGATCAAGACCCGGCAGCCATTGCCAATGCTGCTGAAAAACTTCAGGAATTCCCCGGTCAGTTTCATGCCGTTCAAAGAAATTTTTTCCAAATTAAACAAATATTAAGAGAAATGGCCATTTCAGAAGTGGATGGTATTTTGTTTGACCTGGGAGTTTCTTCTTATCAGTTGGATACACCGGAACGTGGCTTTAGCTACATGCATGATGCAGAGTTGGATATGCGGATGGGACCGGATCAGACCATAAGTGCCAAAGAGCTTGTTAATGATATTTCTGAGGAAGAACTGGCAACCATTATCCGTAGATATGGCGAAGATCGTTGGGCAAAGCGGATCGCCTCGTTTATTGTAAAAGAGAGAAAAAAGCGGGCCATTCATACAACCGGGGAACTGGTGGATATTATTAAGGCTGCCGTTCCTGTGGGAGCACGTAGAGAGGGGCCGCATCCGGCCAAAAGAACCTTTCAAGCACTACGAATTGCTGTTAATAATGAATTAGAAATTCTGGAACAAACCATGAAGGATGCTGTAACGGCTTTAAAATCCGGTGGAAGAATTAGTGTCATTACTTTTCATTCGCTAGAAGATCGTATTATTAAGGACACCTTTAAGGAATTGGCAAATCCCTGTACCTGCCCACCGGCATTTCCTGTCTGTGCCTGCGGCAAGCAACCACAAATCAAAATTGTGACAGGTAAACCCATTCAACCCAGTAAAGAGGAGTTAGAACACAATCCTCGTGCACGCAGTGCCAAGTTAAGAATTGCTGAGAAGCTAAATATTTAATAAATCAAGTTCTAGATTGGATGGAAGGTGCATAAGCTTGAGTGTAGCACAGGAAAAATTTAGTTACGCAGTGTCAGAGGAAAAGCTTTACGAGAAAAGAAAAACCAGAAGAGAACTTTCTAAACGTGCTTTGCGTAGAGGAAAAGTCCTTGTTACCTGCTGTATTTTGGCAATGTTTGCTACGGGAGTTGCCATAGCCTATTACTATTCTCAGGTTTCTACTTTGGGATATCAAATCAGTCAATTACAAAAAGATCTGTCAAAATTGCAGGCAGAACAAGAGTATCTGGAATCACAAGCTAACCAATTAATGTCTTTACAACGAATTGAGGCCATTGCCACAACGAAGCTTGGAATGGTGAAACCTAATTCTGACGAAGTGGTTCTGGTTGCCGCCTTACCTAAGGAACTAAAACAAAAAGCAAAAGAAGAAACCAATCTAGAGAAACCCCAATTATCACAGGAAAGCACCGCCAGTGAAAAGGACAATCTCGAAAAGACAGTAGCAGCTAAAAGTCCAGTCATTGAGGCCTTTGTTGACTTAGTTAAGGGTTGGGAAAAGTAACTGGGGAGGCGATGATCCTTCGGCCTGCGGGGAGGAATCAGGGTGAAAACAACAAACATACTTATCCGAAGAAGAATTACCTGTCTTTTTCTAATGGCTGCATTTTTTTTATCTTTAATTGTTTTTCGCCTAGTCTGGATACAGTTTGTCCGGGGAGATGAATTGCGTCAAGAAGGTATCATTAACCGGATGAGAGATGTACCGGTGGAGGCTAAACGAGGCAGTATATTGGACCAGAATGGAAACGAGCTGGTTACCAGTATTAGTGCCGATTCTATCTATGTAATTCCCAATCATATTAAGAAACCAGACGAAGTGGCTTCTCAAATAGCTCCTCTACTGGGGATGGATATTGAAAAGGTAAGGAAAATAATTTCCCAAAAATCTCGCTTTGAGTGGATTAAGCGGAAAGTAGACTTTGAAACTTCTCAGAAATTAAAGGATCTTAAAATAGAAGGAATCGGTTTTGCTGAAGAGAGTCGGCGCTATTATAAGCAGGAAACCCTAGCACCCCATATTTTAGGTTTCACTGGAACAGATAATCAGGGGTTAATGGGTATGGAAGCAGCCTATGAAGAGGAATTAAAGGGAATACCCGGTAGAATTGTTATAGAACATGATGCTGCAGGACGGGAAATTCCCCAGGCACTGCACCAATATATTCCGCCAACCCAAGGAAATAATCTGGTATTAACACTGGATCAGACCATTCAACACTTTGTAGAGAGGGAACTTGATAAGATTGTAGCCAGTTATAGTCCTAAAATGGCTGTTATTATTGTCATGGATCCCAAAACCGGTGATATTCTTGCGTTGGGCAACCGACCTACCTTTAATCCCAATAAATGGCGTGAAGTTCCCCAGAGTGTGTGGGACCGCAACCCAGCAATATGGTATAACTATGAACCCGGTTCAACCTTTAAAATCATTACGGCATCTTCAGCCTTAGAGGAGAATGCTGTAAAGACCAGCGATCGGTTTTATGATCCGGGTTTCTACCAGGTGGCAGATAGAAAGATACGCTGCTGGAAAGTAGGCGGACATGGCAGTCAGAGTTTTGAAGAAGTGGTACAGAACTCCTGCAACCCTGGTTTTATTCAAGTGGGACTTGATTTGGGTAAAGAAAAGTTCTATAAATATATTCGGGCCTATGGTTTTGGACAGCCTACAGGCATTGGGTT
The DNA here is from genome assembly GCF_000016165.1 of Desulforamulus reducens MI-1. Classification (GTDB taxonomy): domain Bacteria; phylum Bacillota; class Desulfotomaculia; order Desulfotomaculales; family Desulfotomaculaceae; genus Desulfotomaculum; species Desulfotomaculum reducens. The sequence continues at coordinate 721,258 of NC_009253.1, forward strand.
ACCTGGTGAGGCAAGGGGAATTATGATTGGGGAAAAGGATGCCACCAATTTAAATATTGCAACCATGTCCATTGGCCAGTCCATTGCAGTAACACCGATTCAATTAATAACGGCAATTAGTGCAGTGGCTAATGGTGGGAAATTAATGAAGCCGCACTTGGTAAAAAGAATTGAGGATCCAAAGGGCAAAGTTATTAAAGAGGTTGTCCCCCAAGAAGTAAGGCAAGTAGTTTCGGCAGAAACTGCAAAGGTTACCAGCCAACTGTTGGAAAATGTAGTTTTGAAAGGTAGTGGTAAAAACGCCTTTGTGGACGGCTACCGTGCTGCAGGAAAAACCGGTACTGCCCAAGTGGTTTCAGATCGAGGCGGGTATGCCAGTGGTAAATACGTTGCATCATTTGCTGGTTTTGCACCGGTTAACGATCCCAAAATAGCAGTTCTAGTTATGGTTGCAGAGCCCCAAGGCGGGATGTACTATGGTAGTCAGGTAGCTGCACCAGTTTTTGCACCTTTGGCCAAGGATATTCTGCGTTACATGGGGGTTCCCGAGCAAAAGGATCTGCAAAAGCCAAAGACCAATCCATGGGAAGTGGAAGAAGAGAAAATTGAAGTGGCAGTACCCAACGTGGTCAACTTACCTTTGAATGAAGCCCAGAAACTTCTAAGGGAGGCGAGACTGGCCTTTCAGACCAAGGGACAGGGCAAAGTGGTCTATGGTCAGATACCGGAAAGCGGTGCATTGGTATTATCAGGTACGACCGTAATTCTTGATCTCTTGGGATCCAATGGAGGTAAAGAAAAAATAGGGGAACAGGTTTCAGTACCAAACTTAAAGGGCATGACTATACGGGAAGCCGGGAACTTGCTGGAAAGCCTGGGTTTGAAACTAGATCCAAGTGGAACAGGTTTGGCCCATACCCAGAGTCCTGCCAGCGGTGCTAAGTTACCCCGGGGTAGTACCGTGAAGGTCGAGTTCAAGCCACCAACGGAACATAAACCATAAAAGGCCTAGGGAACCCTGGCCTCCTGTACAGGGGGCCAGGGTTTTTAAGGCGTGATTCAGGCATAAATGATTTTTAATTGGAAAGAATAGGAAGTATATGCAAAAATGGTAAGGGGGGCTCAAATTGTTATTAAAAGAGTTGTTGCAAGCAATTCCTGTAATTACTATTATTGGAAATCCCGAAATTGATATAGAAGGTATCTGTTATGATTCTCGCCAGGCTGCGAAGGGCATGATTTTTGTGGCGGTCAAGGGGTATCAAACAGACGGTCATAAATATATAGAAAATGCTGTTGCAGCTGGCGTTACTGCGGTTGTCTATGAAACTGAAATTGTATTGCCAACTGGAGTGACTGGCGTACAGGTGTCCGATAGCCGTAAGGCTCTCGCCTTGATGGCTGACCAATTTTACGGGCACCCCTCAAAAAAACTGTCAATGGTAGGTGTTACTGGTACCAACGGTAAAACCACTACAACTCATTTAATTGCTGCTATTTGGAGAAAAGCAAGGGTAAAGCCAGGAGTTATTGGCACCATTCATAATTTAATCGGAGAAAAAGCTTTAGCCGTTAGCAACACCACTCCCGAATCCTTGGATCTGCAAAAAATTCTTGCACAAATGTTGGATGAAGGGGTAAAGGGTGTGGCAATGGAGGTTTCTTCCCATGCGCTGGCTTTAAATAGGGTTGCAGGCGTGAATTATGATGTGGCAGTGTTTACAAATATTACCCAAGATCACCTAGATTTTCACAACACAATGGAAGAATACTTGGCTGCTAAAGCAAAGCTTTTTACCACGGATATACAATATGCCATTATCAATGCAGACGACCCGGCTGCCGAAGAGTTAAAGAAAATAAGCCGCGGGAAAGTCTATACTTACGGTATTGACCAAGCTGCAGATATCCGGGCTAAAGATATCCAGGTAACTGCCAGGGGAGTTAGTTTTATGGCCAGTGGTCCCTGGGGAAACCATCAACTTAATTTAAAATTAACTGGTCGTTTTAATGTCTATAATGCTCTGGCTGCCTATACCACGGGAATGGCTTTGGGTTTTGGCAGTGATACTGTTGTATCTGCTTTAGAAGATGTTCCAGGGGTGGCTGGTCGCTTTGAACTGCTGGATAAGGGACAAAATTTTGCTGTGGTGGTGGACTATGCCCATACGCCGGATGGATTAGAAAATATATTAACAACTGCCAGACAGATCACCAAAGGTAGGCTGATCACTGTTTTTGGCTGTGGCGGAGACCGGGATCGAACAAAACGTCCCATTATGGGCGAAATTGCTGCTCGTTACAGTGATGTTCCAGTAGTAACCTCTGACAACCCTCGTACCGAGGAACCCCAGAAAATTATCCAAGATGTTGTAGAAGGGGTGAACCGGGTAATTGCTCCGGAAGATTATCTGGTATTAGTGGACCGTCGTGAAGCAATTAATAAGGCCATTGAATTGGCCCAGGAGGGTGATGTGGTGGTAATAGCCGGTAAAGGGCATGAGGACTATCAGATTATTGGTACCACAAAATACTCCTTTGACGACCGCAAGGAGGCCGCCAAGGCTTTGGCAAGAAAAGGATACTAGGAGATATAGGGTATTGATAAAAGTTCATATAGGATAAGAATTTAAGTTAACACCAGCAAAACAACTTATCGGAGCAGAACCCTTAGCAAAAACAAGAGAGAAATTGGCCGATGTGTCTAGAATTGATGCTCCAGCCAAAACCAAAACACGGACCCAATTTTTCTTGCTATAACATCACATTGTCTGTTGTGAAGAAAGGTAGCAATAATTTCACCCCTCCCAATTTAAAAAACGGAGGTATCTTGATGCTGACATATACAATAGAAGAAATAGCCCAGGTTATTGGTGGAACTCTGCTTCAGGGTGATCCGGTAACTAAAATTAAGGGAATACATACCGACAGCCGAAGGGCAAAACCCAGAGAACTATTTGTGGCACTGCAAGGTCAACAGGCAGATGGCCATGATTTTGCGCGAAAGGCCATCGAACAGGGGGCTAGTGCCTTGCTGGTTTCTCGCGAAATAACCGGGATAGCTCCACAAATCCCAGTTGTGTTAGTAAAAAATACTCTCCAGGCCCTACAACAGTTGGCCAGCCATAACCGTTCCAGACTTAATATACCAGTGGTGGCCGTGACTGGAAGTAACGGCAAAACATCCACCAAAGATATGATTGCAGCGGTATTGAATACCCGTTTTAAAACCCTTAAAACTGAAGGTAATTTCAATAATGAACTGGGCCTTCCCCTAACGTTGTTGGGACTTGGAGAAGAACACCAGGTTGCGGTGGTAGAAATGGGTATGAGAGGGCCGGGGGAAATTGATTTTCTTGCAGGGCTGGCAAAGCCTACCGGTGCGGTTATTACGAATATTGGAGAGGCCCATCTGGAACGATTGGGGTCGGTGGAGAATATTGCCCTGGCAAAGACTGAGGTGCTGGCTCATATTGGAAGAGACGGCTTTGCAATTTTGAATGCCGACAGTCCATACCTAGGGGAATTAGCCCGGAATTGTCAGGGGAAAGTTTGGCTTTACTCCCTAGAAGGTATCGGAGACCTGCAAGCTTCCAATATCCGACCCGAGGGCACTGGTGTTCGTTTTAATATCTCTTCTCCTGGTGGAAAAGAAGAAATTTACTTACCAGTACCCGGCAGTCACAATGTTATGAACAGCCTGGCGGCCATCGGTGTGGGTTTGCAATTGGGACTGCAGTTAGAGGAGATTGCCCAGGGATTAGCTCAGCTATGTCTTACCCATTCAAGATTGCAAATATTGTCAAGCAACGGTCGAGTCATTATTAATGATACCTATAATGCGAACCCTTCATCAACCAAGGCAGCTCTAAAAGTACTAAAGGAGACTGCGAGGAGCCGTAAAATAGCTGTTTTGGGAAATATGTATGAGTTAGGGGACCTAGAACAATCTGGTCACCAGGAAGTGGGCGAGGCAGCTGCCGCAATCCCGGTGGATTATTTAATTTCAGTGGGAAATCTGGCACAATGGATCACCCAGGGTGGTCTTAAGGGTGGTTTATCACAGGAAAGAGTGTTTCAATGCCAGGAAAATTCTGAAGCAGTTGAAGTACTGGGGAAAATTTTAAAACCAGGCGATACCATTCTGGTCAAGGGGTCCCGAGGCATGCATATGGAATATATTGTAAGAGAAATAATGAAAGACTAACAGAAAGGGAAAGGGAAAGGGATGGAATTACTATCCCCTTACCAAACCTAAGGGAGGGAGCAGAATGGATTATACAGTGGTCTGGTTGGCCGCCGGTATCAGTTTCTTGGTTACTCTGGTGCTGGGACCGGTAACAATACCCCTTCTTCAACGATTAAAATTCGGTCAAACCATTCGCGCAGAGGGTCCAGCGGCCCACATGGCTAAAACAGGTACTCCGACCATGGGCGGCATTATGTTTTTAATTGGTATTGCGGTTGCTGGAGCCGTGTTATTAGTAAGTAATATTCCGGGCCGAGCTGAAGGGTTGGTGGTTTTAGCTGTTACCCTGGGCTACGGTCTTATCGGTTTTCTGGATGATTTTATTAAAGTGGTGTTAAAGCGGAATCTAGGACTTAAAGCCCGAGAAAAAATACTGGGGCAGCTAGTTTTTGCCACAGTTCTGGCGGTTGTGGCCGTATTTAAACTGGGCCGAGGCACTGATTACATTATTCCCTTTTCATCAGGTATTAGCTTTGATCTGGGTTGGTGGCCCTTCTTTTTCCTTACACTGTTCGTACTGTTGGGTACCAGCAACGGTGTAAACCTAACAGACGGGTTAGATGGTTTGGCCTCAGGCGCTACGGTATTCACTGCCACTGCCTTTGCAATTCTGGCATTGGTTACCGGTAAAATTGGTCTAGCCATCGTATTAGCTGCTGTAGTGGGCGGTTGTCTGGGATTTTTGTTTTATAACAGGCATCCGGCCAAAGTATTTATGGGGGATACCGGTTCGCTAGCTCTGGGGGGCGCTCTAGGCGCTGGGGCGGTTGTCACACGCAACGAATTACTACTGGTGGTGATCGGGGGACTCTATGTATTAGAAACCCTTTCGGTCATAATACAGGTGATATCCTTTAAAACCACTGGTAGACGTGTTTTTCGCATGAGTCCACTACACCACCATTTTGAGCTTTCCGGTTGGTCCGAGCGTAAGGTTGTACGAAATTTTTGGTTATTAAGCTTTCTATTTTCCCTGGTGGGATTGTTGGGTGCACAGGATTTTTGGTTATGGCTTTCCAATCGATAGCACCAAGAAATTAAAATGGGATGGTAAGTTTGAATTAGAGAAAACAATTTATGCTTATGGAGTATAAATAAAGGAGCATGAAAGGTGAACTTTTTAGGTAAAAGAGTTTTAGTCGTAGGCGCTGGTCTTAGTGGCCAGGCAGTTTGTAAATTTTTGCAGGAGAAACAGTCGGTGGTTACTCTTACGGATACTAGAACCCGGGAGCAAATTGGGCAGGCTATCGTACAACTGTCAGAATTAGGAATAGAGCTAATTTTAGGGGAATATCCTTCAGTGGATAAGGGTCAATACGATATGTTGGTGATGAGTCCTGGGGTACCTTTAACAATTTTACCAGTGGTTCAGGCAAAGAAATTTGACATTCCTGTTCTCGGAGAACTGGAGCTGGCCTATCGCTTTGCTAAGGCACCCATTGTAGCTATCACAGGCACCAATGGTAAAACCACCACAACAACGCTAACAGGTCAATTGTTCCGAGATGCCGGTTTTAAAACCTTGGTGGCAGGGAACATTGGATTACCTATGGTCAGCGAAATTGAAAACTATCAGGTTGGGGATATTGTTGTAGCAGAGGTATCCAGCTTTCAATTGGAAACCACAGAGTATTTTGCACCCAAGGTGGCGGTAATGCTTAACCTTACGCCGGACCATCTGGATCGTCATGGGTCAATGGAAGAATACATAAAGGCAAAATCATGCATCTTTATCCATCAAAAGCCCTCGGACTATGTCGTATTAAATTATGATGATTTAGCATTAAGAGAATTGGCCAAAAGTTGTCCCTCACAAGTTATATTTTTCAGCCGTCAGCATATCATAGAAAAAGGAAGTTTTATCCAGAACGATAAAATTATGGTATCTGGTAAGGGTGGACCGGAAGAAGTAATTGATGTTAATGCCTTACGCATACCGGGTCCCCATAACTTGGAGAACGCTCTGGCAGCCACCGCAGCGGCCTATACCCTGGGGCTCAGCCCCAGGGATATTGCTGGGACCCTTGGTCGCTTTACTGGTGTTGCTCATCGCTTGGAATTTGTAGCTAATATCAATGGAGTGGAGTATGTCAATGATTCCAAGGGAACAAACCCAGACGCGGCAATTAAGGCATTGGAATCCTATGATGCACCGATTATCTTAATTGCCGGAGGAAAAAACAAAGGCATTTCCTTCAATGATTTCGCCAAAAAGATTAAAGAAAAGGTAAGGGTTTTAATTACCCTGGGCGTACATGGTTATCAGATCGAGGAAGCAGCTAGGGAACAGGGGTTTACCAATATTTACCCTGTAGAAGATTATGCCCAAGCGGTGCAACTGGCCCGAAAACAGGCAAAGCCAGGGGAAATCGTACTGCTTTCACCGGCTTGTACCAGTTGGGATATGTTCAAAAGTTTTGAAGAGCGGGGAGAATTGTTTAAAAAACTTGTGTTGGAGATGCAAAAGAACGAAAGTTTTTAGAAACTGGAATTAAAATTAAAGGCAAAGATTTTATGGCTTAAGATGGGGGGGAGATTCAGTGCGTCTAAGGAAGAGGCCACCGGATTTTGTACTTTTTCTTACGGTTCTTATGTTATTAGCTGTGGGTCTTGTAATGGTTTTTTCCTCCAGTGAGTATGTTACGATGGTACGATATGGAGATAGTTTCTATTTTTTCAAGAGACAATTATTATGGGCCCTGTTAGGACTTGTGGGAATGTTCTTTATGATGCATTTTGATTACTATCGCTTGAAGCGTTGGATCGGCCCCATTGTCTGTTTAGGATTTTTCCTCTTGGTCGCCGTATTAATTCCCGGTATTGGCCAAGTGGTAAACGGTTCACGTCGTTGGATTGATCTTGGGTTTATGAATTTTTCACCGGCTGAATTGGTTAAAATATGTCTCATTATGTTTGTAGCCTTCGGACTCTCCAAAAAGGGAGAAAAGGTAGAGGATTTTAAAGATGGGTTGCTCCCTTATCTAATAGTAATGGGAATGGCTGCTTTGTTAATCTTGTTGCAGCCGGACCTGGGAACTGCCATTGTTCTCTGTGGTACGATTTTTGTAATGTTTTTTGCCGCTGGGGCAAAGCTTTCTCATTTGGGAGGACTGATGGGTTTTGGGGTTCTGGGGGTTTGTGCAGCCATTTATTTGGAACCCTATCGAATGAAACGTTTTTTAGCCTTTTTAGACCCCGAGGCAGATCCCCAAGGAACCGGTTATCATATTATCCAGTCCCTTTATGCTTTAGGTTCCGGTGGGCTATTTGGCATGGGACTGGGCCAAAGCAAACAAAAATTTCTCTATCTGCCAGAGAACCATACCGATTTTATATATGCCATTTTGGGAGAAGAACTAGGTTTTATTGGTGCATCTTTAGTTGTATTGTTGTTTATTATGTTTGTGTGGCGGGGCCTCAAAATAGCAGTTACCTCACCGGACCCCTTTGCCAGTTTGCTGGCCACAGGAATTACCTGTGGTATTGCCTTGCAAGCTCTCATTAATATGGGAGTAGTTACAGGATCTATGCCGGTAACCGGCGTCCCGCTACCCTTTATTAGTTACGGAGGTACCTCACTGCTTTTTACACTGATGGGGATTGGCATTGTATTAAACATTTCAAAATATACTACTCCAAGATAAAAAAGGTTGAAAGGAAAGCATACTTTCGAGTTTAGAAGCAATACAATAAAATAATATTACTTGAGTATATTTTTCTTTTATTTTCAAATTCAATCTTCATTAATTGAGGTGAAGTATGTGCGTGCTATTATAACGGGGGGGGGCACTGGCGGCCATATTTACCCTGCCCTAGCTATTGCCAGAGGCTTGCAAAGCCGTTTTTCAAAGGTACAAATATTATATGTAGGAACAAACCGTGGTCTTGAGGCGGATATTGTGCCCAAGGCCAATTTCCCTTTTCAGGCAATTACCGTATCCGGGTTGCAACGGAAAATTTCATTAGAAAATTTTAAGGTGTTATGGCAGGCTTACCGGGGCTACCGAGAAGCTGTGGGCATCATTAAAACATTTAATCCCGATGTTGTGATTGGAACCGGGGGATATGTTTGCGGTCCAGTGGTTATGGCTGCAGCAAGACGAGGTATCCCCACCTTGATTCATGAGCAGAATGCCTTTCCAGGTATTACAAACCGGATTTTATCTAAGTTTGCGGACCAAGTAACCGTTACCTTTGAAGATTCGATCCGATATTTTGGTAATAAGGATAACATTACTCTTACCGGTTTGCCGGTTCGTCCGGAAATTTTGCAGGCAGAGAGACAAACTGCCTTGGAAATGTTTAAGTTAAAAAATGATAAATTAACACTTCTGGTTTTTGGTGGCAGTCGGGGCGCCCGTAAAATAAACCAGGCAATGGTTGAGACCATAAAAAAATATGGTAATGACGAACGGCTGCAAATACTACATGCCACTGGGCAAGCTGGTTATGAAGAATTTATGCAAGAATTAAAGGACAATGGTATTAGTCTGGAACATTATGGAAATATTATAATAAAACCTTACATATATAATATGCACGAAGCACTGGTTGCTGCAGATATGGTAGTTAGTCGCGCTGGAGCGGCAACTTTGGCTGAACTTACGGTGCTTGGGTTACCATCCATCCTCATTCCCTATCCCTATGCCTCGGAAAATCATCAGGAGCATAATGCCAGGGCACTGGCGGAACGGGGAGCGGCGGTGCTCATAAAGGATTCCCAATTAACCGGTGAGAAACTTATTCAAGCCATCAAGGACATGCTGCAAAACAAGGAAAAATTAAAAAATATGGCCAAGTCCAGCCAAAAATTAGGGCGTCCGGAGGCCCTAAGTGATATTATTAAATGCGTGGAAAAGATTTTGCCGCGGCAGCAATAAAGAATAAGCCGGGGCAGTCTTTTGTTTCGAAAGAAACAGGACAAGCTTGGGAAGCCTAGGCAGGGACGGGAAAGTAACACCTCCCGGAGAAACTGCATAATATGGCTTACAGAAACGCTTCAAGGGTCAGATCATTAAAAATTGCTTGGTTATTCGATTAATAACAAGGCATTCTATATAATGGCCCTGTGGCGCTTAACCTTTGCAAAGGGACTTTCTAGGCCAAAGATGGTGCACAAACCCAAGAAGCAGTCTTGTTTCGGGAAGGAGTGATGCAATTGCAGGGAAAGGATAAAAAAGTTCATTTTATTGGCATCGGAGGGGCCGGTATGAGCGGCATTGCCACAGTAATGCTGGAGATGGGTGGCTATCAGGTGTCAGGTTCGGATATAAAGAGATCTGCAGTTATTGACCGGTTAGAGAATCTGGGAGCCAAATGCAACATTGGCCATAAAACCAGTAATATTAACAATGAGATTGATGCCGTGGTTTACTCCACAGCCATTTCGCCGGAAAACCCAGAAATACTGGAAACTCAAAGATTAGGTATACCTCTCATAAGGAGAGGCCAAATGCTTGCGCGGCTAATGAAAGAAAAAAAAGGCATTGCGGTGGCAGGAGCCCATGGAAAAACCACCACCACTTCCATGACCGCCTTGATTTTAGAGGAAAATAGTTTTGATCCTACCATAATCATTGGAGGTGACTTAAGCAACATTGGTGGGAATGCCAAACTGGGCCAGGGAGAATATATGGTGGCGGAAGCCGACGAAAGTGACGGTTCCTTTTTATTACTGGATCCTAACATAGCGGTGGTTACCAACATTGAAGATGATCACCTGGATTATTACGGTACAAGGGAAAATATTGCAAAGGCCTTCCGGCAGTTTCTGGCAAAGTTATCGGCGGAGGGTCTGGCAGTGATCTGCTTGGATGACCCTGTACTCAAAGAAATCACCACTGGGCTGACTTGTCAAGTTGTAACCTATGGCTCCCTAGGTTCTGGAGCGGATTATCAAATCAAGGTCTTAGAAACGAGGAACGGAGTCAATCAGGGAGAGGTATATTTTCAGGAGGAAAGACTGGGGATGTTGGAGTTGCATGTTCCCGGTTACCATAATCTGCTTAATGCAATGGCGGCTGTGGCCATTGGCAGGCACCTTAACCTTGACTTTGAGAAGATTGCCAGAGCCCTGAGAAAATTCACTGGGGCTAAAAGGCGTTTTCAGGTTATTGGAAAAGTGAATGGTATTACAGTTGTGGATGATTATGCCCATCATCCCACAGAGGTTAAAGCAACCCTGCAAGCTGCCAGAACTTCGCATCCGGGGAGGATTGTTACCATTTTTCAGCCTCATCGTTATAGCAGGACCAAACAGCTCTTTAAAGAGTTTGGGCAATCCTTTACCAATGGGGACCTTATTATACTAACGGACATTTATGCTGCCAGTGAACTTCCCCTCGAAGGGGTTCATACAAAGTTGATACTAGATGCAATCCCACTCCAGGAGGGACAACAGGTCCTTTATTTACCTACACTAAAGGATGCAGCTGATTATTTGGCAGACTATGCGAACCCTGGTGATTTGGTATTAACAATGGGTGCCGGAGATGTCTGGACACTGGGAAGAGAACTGATTAAGAGACTGGAGGAAAAGTAGACATGATTTATACTTCACTGGCAGGTGAACTTCAGTCACTGGTAAAAGGCTCTATCCAGATTAATGAACCCATGAGAAAACATACTACCTGGAAAATTGGTGGTAAGGCAGATCTCTTTTTGAACCCCAGTGATAAAGAAGATATTCGTCAGGCGGTGGAGTTTGCCCGAGAAAAAGCGATACCCATAACGGTCATTGGAAACGGGTCTAACCTACTGGTCAAAGATGGTGGTATTCGGGGTCTGGTTATTAAAGTTGGGCGTGGTATGGCAAAAATAACGATTGAAGGCACCAGCATAAAGGCAGGTGCCGGTGCCTTGCTTCCCGAGCTGGCAGTGTTTGCATGTAAGAACAGTCTTGGTGGTTTTGGATTTGCCGCTGGGATTCCTGGTTCCTTAGGTGGAGCCATTGTAATGAATGCAGGGGCTATGAACGGGTGCGTATCGGATGTTCTGCAGTCCATAGTAGTGTTAAACGAAAGAAACCAGTTTGAAGTTCTAACAAAGGACCACCTCAATTTTGCATATCGTACCAGTAATCTGCAAAGCAGGGGACTGATCTGTGTGGAAACTTGCTGGCAAGGATATGCCAAGGATCAATGGCTCATTGAACAGGAAACCAAGGAGTATCTGGCTAAAAGAAAAGCAGCTCAGCCTCAGGGGTTTCCCAATGCGGGCAGTGTGTTTAAAAATCCTGAGGGTGATTTTGCAGGGAGGCTTATTGAAGGCTGCGGAGGAAAGGGACTAAGAGTTGGAGATGCTGAAGTATCGTCAAAACACGCCAACTGGATATTGAACTTGGGCAGAGCTACTGCCCAAGATGTTCTTATCTTAATTGATCATCTTAAGCAAATGGTGCAAGAGCGTTTTGGTGTTTTGCTCCAATTAGAAGTAAAAGTGTTGGGAGAAGACTAGGCGAGGTGACAATAATGGAAAAGTTTGTAATTGTAGGAGGGAACCGCCTAAAGGGGAGTATTAAAGCCAATGGATCAAAAAATGCAACGTTACCAATTCTAGCAGCTACTTTATTAACCGGCGGTGTAAGTACCGTACATCAAGTACCCAGGCTAAGGGATGTTTTAGTCATGCAGGAATTATTAACCTACCTGGGTGCAAGGGTAACCTTTGAGGGAAATACCATGACGGTGGATGGCTCCAATGTGCAGCCCCAGGAGATATCAGAGGACCTAATGAGGAAGATGCGAGCATCGAATCTGGTTCTGGGTCCTCTGTTGAGCCGGTTTGGTCATGTTAAGATTTCGCACCCAGGAGGGTGCAATATTGGCTCCCGTCCGATGAACCTTCACTACAAGGGATTGAATGCCCTGGGCGCCACCATTAAGGAAAAATTTGGCTATATATTAGCGGATACTAGTCAGTTAACTGGAACAGTTATTCACTTTGATGTACCCAGTGTTGGTGCCACTGAAAATATGATGATGGCCGGGGTATTGGCGGAAGGAACCACAGTTCTTAGAAATGCAGCAAAGGAGCCTGAGATTGTAGATTTACAGAATTTCTTAAATGCTATGGGTGCTAAAATTGTCGGTGCCGGTACAGATGTTATTCGAATTGAAGGGGTGAAAGAATTAGATTCTGTCACTCATACCGTGATCCCAGATCGCATTGAAGCAGGAACTCATATGATAGCCGGAGCCATTACCCAAGGGGATGTTACGGTAACCAATGTAATACCAGAGCATTTGGATCCCGTTATCTATAAATTAATGGAAGCGGGTGTGCAGGTGGATGTGGGTGACGATTGGGTGCGTGTTCAGAGTACTGGCCAACTAAAAGCTGTGGATATTAAAACCATGCCTTATCCGGGTTTTCCGACGGATATGCAGTCTCAGATGATGGCATTATTAACGGTTGCCGAAGGAACCAGTGTAATTACCGAGACGATATTTGAGAATCGCTTTAAACATGTGCCGGAATTCCGTAGAATGGGGGCAGACATCTATTTAGAGGGTCATACAGCGGTGGTAAAAGGGGTAAAACGCTTAACTGGAGCCTGTGTGGAGGCCACAGATCTCAGGGCGGGGGCAGCCTTAATTCTAGCAGCCCTGGCTGGGGAAGATGGCACAGTATTAAGCAATATTGAACATATTGACCGGGGATATGAAAGAATAGAAATGAAATATAATTCCCTGGGGGCACGTATTATAAGAGTCAATAGTTAATGACTCTTTTTTTAGTTTTGCCTTGGACAAGTATGATTATCTTCGTTATAATTACTGTAAAACAAGTGAAATATTAAGCAAGGAGTGGGACTGTGTATCGACCTCAAACAGGTACTCCTAGAAAAAAGAACCACTTGGTACAGAGTGTTTTTTTTATTTTACTGGTAGTGGTTGCAAGCTATATCTTACTTCAATCGCCATTTTTCCAAATTAAGACGGTGGTTGTAAATGGAAACCGACAGTTAAAGAAAGAGGACATTGTTCGTTACTCCGGTATTAATATCGGTCTCAATATTTTTAAAGTAAATTTATCGGAATGCGAAGAAAGATTGGGGCTTGTACCCTTTATAAAAAACGTTAAACTGAAACGTTCATTACCTAATAAAGTTATCATTGAAGTCAGTGAGCGTAATGCAGTGGCCTTGCTTCCGGTAGAAAATGGTTTTATTAAAGTAGATACAGAAGGGGTATATTTACAAAGGGGCCAAATTGCTGCTGCACTGCCAATCATCACAGGCCTAGACATTCAATTAAAGGGTCCGGGAAAACCCATTCAGTCGGAATATTTACCGATGGCGTTAAGGATTTTGGACCAGTTACCCAGATCGGTAATTATGAAACTCTCGGAGCTGAATGTAAGTAAAGCGGGGCTTATAACCCTCTATACCATTGATGGTGTGCAAGGAAGACTGGGTTCTGCTAAAGACCTTGAATACAAAGGAATTGTCTTTCAACAGGTATTAGCCACACTGCAGCAGTCCAATAATGAGATACAGTATGTTGATCTTTCTAACCCACGGGTACCTGTGGTGAAATACTTTAAAGACCCGCAGGAGGGACAGAAATGAAAATAAAACAGTACCAATGGGGGCTTGTATTGGTGGGCATAGTAATGGGGTTAATGCTTACCGTGCAATATCGCTCCTACAAGGAAATTAATGAAACTCCTCCCATTGCCAGGGTCCAAGCCCTTGCCAATGAGATTAAGCAGAAAAAAGAAGAACGTAGCGAACTGCAAAAGAAAGTAAATGAGCTTAGAGAGAAACTAGATAAAAAGGCCACCGTACAGTCCGATAACACACGGACTGACTTGGAGACCTTTAGAATTTTGGCGGGTATAAAAGCGGTTAAAGGCCCAGGGGTGGAAGTCACATTAAATGATAGTGAGGTGTCCCTGGCTCCTGGTCAGGACCCGAATCTTTATGTGTTGCATGATGAAGATGTATTAAAGGTTCTTAATGAACTAAAGGCTGCAGGGGCGGAGGCCATTGCCTTAAATGGTGTAAGATTAATATCCACCAGTGAGATACGGTGTATTGGCCCAACAATTCTTACCAATAAAAACAAAAGGTTGCCTGCTCCTTTTTCCATCACGGCCATAGGTAATCCAAAAACCTTAGAAAACTCGCTCTTCATGAAGGGCGGAGTGGTGGATCAACTTAAAATTTGGGGGATACAGGTTGATGTTCGCAAAAAGGATAACCTGCAAATCTCTGAATATACAGGACCCACCACCTTTGAGTTTGCTAAGTCCGTACAGGAGTAGGTGGCAATTGTATGAATAAAACTTTGTATATTTCCATTACGTTAGTTTCTGTAGTACTAGGATTAATGGTTGCATTTCAATTTCGAACTGCTGGCAGGGTTGACTCAGGGGTTCCCATTGATCGGGTTCAACTATTGACTACGGAACTAAAACAGCTGGACAAAGAGTATGCAACTCTTGTAAATGAAAGCAAAGATTTGGAGCAGAAGTTAGCCCAGGCAGAAAAGGGGCGCCCCCAGGCATCTCAAGCGGTTCAAGAGGAACTCGAAAAAATTCGTCAACTTGCTGGTCTTACCAAACTGCAAGGTCCCGGTGTCGAGGTTAACCTTTCCCCCCTAACAAAGGGGGAAAATCTTTTTACTGTGCGGGATGAGGATCTATTGAGGGTCATTAACGAACTGCGAGCGGCAGGAGCGGAAGCACTGGCCATTAATGGTCAGCGTATTGTAGCTACCTCTGAGATAAGGTTAGCTGGGTCCTTCATTGATGTAAACTTAACTCGTATATCAGCACCCTATTCGGTATTGGCCATTGGCTCACCCGGGCAATTGGAGAGTGCTCTGCTAATAAAAGGCGGATTGGTGGATACCATGCGAGATTGGGGAGTTTCAGTGACAGTAAATAAGAAAGAAACAGTTACTGTTCCGGCATACACCCACCGTATTAATCTGGAATATGCCAAACCACTGAAGGAGGAAGGCTAACCATGTGGACAGGTATCATATTGGCCGCGGCTGGATTAACTGTGGGTATTTTAGTTGGTTTGAATGTACCATTGGTATTACCCCAGATTTATGCCCAATATCTGGGCTTAGCTGTGTTGGCGGCTTTGGACTCGGTTTTTGGAGGTGTCCGTGCTGCTTTAGAAAATCACTATGATAACCATATCTTTATTACAGGTTTTTTCAGCAATATTCTTTTAGCCGCCGGACTGGCCTATATTGGAACCAAATTAGGCGTTCCCTTAAGTACAGCCGCTGTAGTGGCCTTTGGTGTGCGTTTATTTCAAAATCTTGCCATCATACGACGGTATTTATTGAAAAAATAAGTATAATTTATAAAATAAGCAAAAGGGAATTTTTATTCTATGTTGAATTTACAATTTAAGTAAAAGTTTCACTTAGGAGGTGCCTGGCTTGGCCAGGAGACATTTCATCGGTGGACTTGATATAGGAACGACTAAAATTGTATCGGTAATTGCAGAAATCAGCCCCAGTGGTTATGCAATGGTTAAAGGGTTAGGGGAATGTCCAACCCTGGGCATAAGAAAGGGTTTGGTTACCGATATCGTTTCGTTCAGTAAAGTGATTGATCAGGCTGTTAGGCTGTCTGAAAAGATGGCTAATGTAAAAGTTCGTTCGTTTTTTGTGACTGCTTCTGCCTTTAGACAGCTAGCTGACCAGTATCATATGATTGATGAAAAATTGGCAGAGAGTATGCAAAGAGTTGGATTAGAACTTGTGAAAATGGTTCCCTCTGTTCTGGCGTCTGCCGAAGCAGTGCTAACAGATACCGATAAAAATATTGGAACTGTTTTGGTAGATATGGGCGGGACCATCACGGAAGTGGCTGTTTTTGACCAGGGCTTGCCGATATATATTTCTTCTTTGCCTGTTGGCTGTGAACATATAACCAGTGATTTAGCGGTATGTTTGCGTACTTCCATTAGTGAAGGAGAACGCATTAAGCGGTTGCTGGGCATGCAAACCCTGGAGCAAAAAAAAGATCTGGAAGTTAGCAGTGTTGGAGGCCATGAACAAAGAAAGGTGCCCGTAAATGCTGCTATGGATATAATACATTCACGGGTTCAAGAGATATTTGAACTGATTCACAAGGAATTGACTCAAAAATATCGATTGGAGTCATTACCCGGGGGATTGGTTCTGACGGGTGGAGGGTCTCTCTTAAAGGATATTGTGAATTATGCAAATTCACAGATGAATTTTTTTAAGGTGGAGTTGGGTTCCCCGTCTAAGGTGGGTGTGTCCAAAGAAGAGTGGCTTAACCCCTCCTATGCTTCATCCCTTGGACTGGTGATGTATGGCGCCAAAAATAATTCCCGCCGCTTAGAGCGCCTTTCAGGATGGCGTGATGTCTTAAATAAGTTTATCTAGGATAGCGGTTTGATCGTGATAAATACAGAGGAGGATAAATTTATATGCTCGACTTTGAAATGGAAATGGATCATTTTGCGAATATCAAAGTAATTGGTGTAGGGGGCGGCGGGAATAACGCAGTCAACCGCATGATCAGTGCTGGGCTAAAGGGCGTTGAATTTGTTGCAGTGAACACCGATGCACAGTCACTTTTTTTATCCCAGAGCAATAGTAAAATCCAAATTGGTAATAAATTAACTAAGGGACTGGGTGCTGGAGCAAACCCTGAAATCGGCTGTAAGGCAGCGGAAGAAAGTCGTGAAGAAATTATGCAGGCCCTTAAAGGGGCTGATATGGTTTTCGTAACTGCCGGTATGGGGGGGGGGACAGGTACTGGTGCTGCTCCTGTGGTGGCCGAGATTGCCAAGGAATTAGGTGCCCTTACCGTTGGGGTTGTAACAAAACCCTTTACCTTTGAAGGAAGAAAGAGACTTTCTCAGGCTGAGTCTGGAATTGAAAATTTAAAAAGCAAAGTTGATACTTTAATTACCATTCCCAATGATCGTCTGCTACAAGTTATTGATAAGAATACATCCATCATTGAGGCATTTCGTATTGCTGACGATGTATTACGTCAAGGTGTCCAAGGTATCTCCGACTTAATTGCAGTACCCGGTTTAATCAATCTGGACTTTGCAGATGTAAAGACCATTATGAAAGATGCCGGTTCTGCCCTGATGGGAATTGGTTCCTCTTCTGGCGAAAACAGAGCTTCCGAAGCAGCTAGATTTGCCATCTCCAGTCCATTGTTGGAAACCTCTATAGAAGGAGCTAGGGGTGTTCTTCTGAATATTACAGGTGGTTCATCCTTGGGATTGTTTGAAGTGAATGAAGCAGCAGAAATTATTGCTCAGGCTGCTGATCCCGAAGCTAATATTATATTTGGTGCCGTTATTGACGAAAGAATGAATGAAGAAGTAAGGGTAACTGTTATTGCTACTGGATTCGATCACAAAGTACCAGTCAAAACGGAAACTAAAAAGCAGGAAATGGATATCAAGCCCTTTGCTAGTCACGATGATTTGGATATTCCGGCTTTTTTACGCCGTCGCTAAGAACATTAACCTCCTGTCCTTGCAGGAGGTTTTTTATTATGTAGAATACACTTCTGATTTGAGGACACACTAAATGTAAGAAAAGCCAAAGGAAGGTGCAATGAAATGGAGGATATTCATTTAAACAAAGAAAATCTAACAAGAAAAGAAAGTTTGGATAAGATTAGGGGCCAGCGACAGTTTGAAGAACCTAACAAAGGTCCAGCTCATAAAGACTCCAATCGAAATGATATAAATGACCCCCTAAGTAAGTAAGAAAATAGAATGGGTGCTAAACAAGGAAAAGTCCCTTAGTGTAGAATAATAGAGGAAAAAATCTTTATTTTATTTCCAGAAATTGACAAGTTTCCCTGGTCCTGGCGGTGTATAATACTGCCAGGGTTTTTTTATATACAAGGACAACAGAGGTTGCCTGCGATCTTCAGTTTATAGCTTTTAGGTATGCTCAAAGAGTGCATTAACTTTTGGTAAGGGAAGTTAAATTTTTCTTTTTTTTTCGATTTAATGGAATACTTTATTTTTCCAAACCATAAGATGGTATTGGCCATTTGAATTTTTATATGAGGTAATTTTAAATGAAACAAGTGGTCTATTTGGACGAGGTCATATTTGTCAATCTGCTTATGAACCTTACTGTACTGTGGTTAACGTCCCGGTTTACCGGAAATAAGCTGTCCTTTGTAAGGGGTTTGGCCGCAGCGTCAGTGGGGTGTATTTATGCTCTGGTAGTATTGATACCTGGGACGGTGGTCATAAAACATATCCTTATCAAGTTAACCATTACAATGTTGATGGTCTTGATTGCCTTTAGATACAAAGGCTGGAAGAAGTTTGCTGGGGATTTTTTATGCTTATTTTTAACAGGTTTTTTTGTAGGAGGTTTGGCCCTAGGACTTCACTATTTACTGGTGTCCAATTTTGCTAATTTATCAAATACCCAGCTTTCTGCAAACTACCATAGATGGTTTGTTCTTATGGTAACAATAATACTATCCTTCTGTGTAGGAAATTGGGGTGCTTCCATATGGCATAAAAGGATGGGACTAATCGATAATCGGGTTCCTCTCACCGTTAACTTATGGGGAAATCGAATTTCTGTTCAGGCATTGGTGGATACCGGAAATCATTTGGTGGATCCTTTAAGCCACTATCCGGTCATTATTATGGAGTATGAGGCGATCAAGCCTTTACTTCCTAATGAAATATCCCGGTTATACAGTGAGGGGATCAGCCAAGATGGTTCTGACATGTTGACATTGCTCTCGGCTAGCCCCTATGCCCAACGATTAAGATTAATTCCCTTTCATTCCCTCGGGAATAATCATGGTATGCTTTTAGGTATTCGACCGGATGACATTGAGGTTTGTTATAAAAATAAAATCCAAAGGATACAAAATGTTGTGGTGGGAATCTATGAAAAAAAGTTAAGTCCTGGAACAACTTACAGGGCTCTTTTACATCCACAATTATTAGCCTTTTAATCTAGACAGGGATCGGGGTTCAGGGGGGGAGATGCTTGAAAAACGTTTGGCATTTTAAAATTCTGATTAGAATCTATTTAGCCCGAGTTATACATTGGCTTGGATACCAACAGGAAGTTTATTACGTAGGAAGTAGTGAGGCTTTGCCCCCACCTCTTTCCATTGATGAAGAGATTGACTTAATTGAGCGATTGGGAGACGGTGACCTAAAAGTTAAGAATGTACTAATAGAAAGGAATCTCCGTCTCGTAGTATACATCGCCCGAAAGTTTGAGAACACCGGCATAGGGATAGAGGATCTGGTGTCTATAGGGACTATTGGTCTAATTAAAGCTGTTAATACCTTTGATCCACACAAGAAAATTAAACTTGCCACCTATGCGTCCCGATGTATCGAAAATGAAATTTTAATGCACCTAAGGAGAAATAACAAAACCCGTTCTGAAGTCTCCTTTGATGAACCTTTAAACATAGACTGGGATGGCAACGAGTTGTTGCTTTCAGATGTGCTGGGGACTGAAAATGATATTATTTACAAAAACATAGAGGAAGAAGTTGATAAAAAACTTTTGCATCAGGCATTATTAAAACTTTCCGGACGAGAAAGGCGAATTATGGAACTTCGATTTGGACTCAATAACGGTTCAGAAAAGACTCAAAAAGAGGTTGCAGACATGCTGGGGATATCCCAATCCTATATTTCCCGGTTAGAAAAACGTATTATTAAGCGCTTGAAAAAAGAAATTCATCGCATGGAGTAAAATTTTAAAGGCAGAAAAAGAAGGAAAAAGCTCTTAAAACACACATTTAGTTAGTTTTTTGAGCTTTTTCATTGTGTTTTAGCCATGTATATAAGAATTTTGTCAAGGTAATAATGAACTTGTAAGGTCAACATTAAACGTTTTACCACTGGCGCCACTGGTATTCGAAACGACGTTGGGAGGCCGATAAATGCTTATCAACAAAGTCGAGATCTGCGGGGTAAATACTTCTAAACTACCTGTGCTAAAAAACACTCAGATGAGAACTTTGTTTGAAGCAATGCAACAAGGGGATAAAGATGCCAGAAGCCAGTTAATTAATGGCAACCTCAGGTT
This sequence comes from Desulforamulus reducens MI-1, assembly GCF_000016165.1. Lineage (GTDB taxonomy): Bacteria > Bacillota > Desulfotomaculia > Desulfotomaculales > Desulfotomaculaceae > Desulfotomaculum > Desulfotomaculum reducens. Next base: position 741,565 of record NC_009253.1, read on the forward strand.
GGTACTTAGTGTCATACAACGTTTTACCAATCGTGGTGAATATGTGGATGACTTATTTCAAGTGGGTTGCATCGGGCTTATGAAGGCAATTGACAACTTTGATCTGGGTCAAAACGTAAAGTTTTCTACATATGCAGTACCTATGATCATAGGGGAAATTCGGCGGTACCTAAGGGATAATAATCCCATCCGGGTTAGCAGATCCCTGAGAGATGTTGCTTATAAGGCTTTGCAGGTAAGGGATACCCTTGTTAATAAATATTCCAGGGAGCCATCAATTAATGAGATTGCTGGCGAATTAAAAATGCCCCGGGAAGATATTGTCTTTGCCTTAGATGCTATTCAAGAACCCATTTCGTTATTTGAGCCCATCTATCATGATGGAGGGGACCCAATCTTTGTGTTGGATCAAATCAGTGATGAGAAGAATCTGGATTTGAGTTGGTTAGAGGAGATATCCATTCGGGATGCCTTAAGAAGGTTAAGTGATCGGGAAAAGCATATTTTAACCTTACGATTTTTTGAAGGGAAAACCCAAATGGAGGTTGCTGATGAAATTGGCATATCCCAGGCTCAAGTATCCCGTTTGGAAAAGGCTGCCTTAAATCATATGAAAAAGTTTGTCTAAACGTAATTCTGTCCGAAATAGGGTCCTTTGGACCCTATTTTGTTGTGCAGAAGTCAGTTACCCCTGCATATAAATTAACAATACAAGGAGGTGGCAGGGGTGATTAAGATTTCTGACCTGCGGGTAAGAGAAGTTGTTAACATTGTGGACGGGAGAAGACTGGGATTAATTAAAGATATTGATATCGATTTGGAAGCGGGTCGTATTACTGCCATCATATTACCGGGACAGGGCCGCTTTTTAGGACTTTTTGGCAGGGAAGATGAGTTAATTGTCCCCTGGGACAAAATAAAAAAAATTGGTCTTGACATAATTCTGGTGGAGATACCGCCCTTTCATACCAATCGGGAGGATATTTATCGCTACTAGGCTTTATAAAAGAAAAAACTACGAAATTATCTGAAGAACAAGACTTGTCTATTAAAAAACATTGCATTTTGTTGAAAATTTTAATATAATTTTTTATAATCAAATAACTAATTATAAGGTTCCGAAACCTAATAGAAATGTTTTTTAACATTTCTTTAATTTTTGTACTTAGTGGTTAACCAATAGAGTGGTTTATTTGGTTAGTGGTCAGACCATCATGCCTGTATAGGCATAGGTGTTATAAAATGAAAAAGTGTAGTCATGATAAAACATATAAAAGAGGTGTATGGCATGAGCGTACAAGCGAAGACTTCTTATGATGCCTTGTACAAAGAATTTAAAGGAAAAGCAGAGGCATTATCGGCAGAAGTTTACAGGGTTCCTAACATGGAAGAAGCTCATCAACTAATTACTAAGATCATTGGTGAGCTAAATGTTAACAAGGTGGTATATGCCCCATCTGAACTGGTAGATGCAGTGGATGTCAAAAAGATTGCTACTGCAACTGGGGTTGTAATGACCTCTGAAAATTTACGGCAAAATGCTGCAGATGCAGGCTTGGGAATTTCCCAATTGGATTATGCCGTTGCTGAGATTGGCGCTCTGGCAGGTAATGCCACCAGCATCGAGAGCAGAATGGTTTCCATCTTAACCCCTATTCATATGGCTGTGGTACGCACATCAAATCTTTTACCAAACCTTATGGAAACCATAGCCACATATAATAACAAATTAGGGGAGCTTCCTCGTTATTTAACCTTTGTCAGTGGTCCAAGCCGTACTTCCGATATTGAACGTGTTTTGACCATTGGGGTTCACGGACCTGGCAGACTGATTATTGTATTTATCGACTAAGGGGGGGCTAAAATTGGCTACAGGTAATTTAAAAAAGGATATTAATTCAGCACTTAATAATGATAACCTTACTGGTGCACTGGGCCGCTTTGGTGAAGCTTATTTACCTGCCCGGGAAAAGGCTTATGAAGGAAAAGATTTTGAAGCAATCCGCGAAAAGGTAAGTCAATGTAAACGGAATGCTGCTGATAATTTGGAAAAATTAGCTGAGCAATTTGCTACACAGGCCGTAAAAAATGGCGCCAAAGTGTTCCGTGCCAAGACAGGCGAAGAGGCTAAGGAATATATTGCTAAAATTGCAAGGGATCATAATGTAAAGACCATTATTAAGTCCAAATCCATGGCTTCCGAAGAAATTCATCTAAATGATTATCTTATGAAGCATGCAGGAATCGAAGAAGTTGCAGAAACTGACTTGGGTGAATGGATTATTCAACTGTGCGGACAGCGTCCTTCACACATGGTAATGCCGGCCATTCACATGACCCGGGGCGAAGTGGCAGAGATCTTTTCTAAAGAAACCAATCAAAATTTAGAACCGGATATTGCCAAGTTAGTAAAAGTGGCAAGGGAAAACCTGCGCAACAAATTTTTAAAAGCTGAAATGGGTATTTCCGGTGCCAATATTGCCATTGCAGAATCTGGTACCTTGGTTATGTGTACCAACGAAGGTAATGGTCGCCTAACAACTACCGTCCCTCCTGTGCATGTGGTACTGGTTGGCTTGGAGAAACTGGTGGAAAAATTTGAAGATGTGGGTCCTATTTTAGAGGCCCTGCCCCGTAGTGCTACGGGACAAAAGCTTACCAGTTATGTAACTATGATGACTGGTCCTACTCCTGCCATTGATCTGGACGGTAATATTGTTGAGCAGAAGGAAATGCATATTGTTCTGATGGACAATGGCCGTACCGAAATGCGAAACGATCCGATGTTTAAACAGGCTCTACAGTGTATTCGCTGTGCTTCCTGTTTGAATGTTTGCCCTGTATTCCAGCAGGTGGGTGGCCACGTTTATGGTCACGTTTATACTGGCGGTATAGGGACCATTCTAACCGCTTTCTTAAACAGCTTTGAAAAGGCCGGCGAATTGCAAAACCTCTGTCTGCGTTGTGAGCGCTGCAAAACTTACTGCCCCGGTAAAATTGATTTACCCGGTCTAATTGCGGAATTACGCCGCCGTACTGTGAAAAAAGAAGGATTACCCATGAGTCAAAAGCTCATTTTGGAAAAGGTTTTAACAAACCGTAAATTGTTCCACTCTTTAATTAGAACTGCTTCTGTGGCTCAGAAGCCCTTTGTCAAGGGTAATGTTATACGCCACTTGCCGCTGTTCTTCTCTGGATTGACCGAAGGACGCAGCTTACCTGCTGTGGCTTCTACGCCCCTTAGGGATAAGGTAGGACGTGCGGTACCCACCGGTAAGCCTAAGGCCAAGGTTGGTTATTATGCTGGCTGTCTGGGTGACTTTGTCTATCCCGAACAGGGTGAAGCAGCTTACAAGGTTTTGAACAAAATGGGAATGGAAGTTATTTTCCCTATGGAGCAAACCTGTTGTGGTATTCCCGCCACTCAAATGGGTGCTCCCGAAGTGGCTGTAACCCTGGCTAAACAAAACATTGAAGCCTTTGAAAAAGAAGGCTTGGACTACATTGTTTCCTTGTGTCCCACCTGTGTTGAGGTACTGAAACATCACTATGTGGATCAACTAAAGGATGATCCAGCATGGAAAGCAAGGGCTGAGAAGTTTGCGGCCAAGGTTATTGATTTCCCAACTTTTGTAACTAAATATGGTCAAGACCTTAAATTTAAAAACTTGGGCACTAAAGTGACCTATCACGATTCCTGTCACATGAAGCGGGTTCTCAATGTATGGAAAGAGCCCCGGGAACTACTAAACAAGGCAGGGGTTGAACTGGTGGAAATGAAGGGCTGCGATGACTGCTGTGGTTTTGGAGGTTCTTATTCTGTTAAGATGCCAGAAATTTCAAAGGCTATCTTGGAGAAGAAGATTAACAATACCACTGCTACCAACGCTGCTGTACTGGCCTTAGACTGTCCCGGCTGCAAGATGCAAATTGCAGGTGGTATTGATGCTAAAGGCAAAAACATAGCTGTTAAGCATACTGTAGAGTTGCTGGCTGACGCCTTAAAATAAGTATTATAACAAAAGGGTTGGGGATTATCCCCAACCCTTTGTCAGTTTATTGCTGATCCTTTTTAGCTTTATATTTAAACCGCAGCTTCTGTTCAGTGCAGGGTTTATGAGCATCCTGACAGTCACCGCAGGTACAGGTAGTACCTACACAGGTAAGGCATTGGGAGTCTTCGGGACATTTCATAAACAAATACCTCCTTGCAATAAGCAAACTTAAATCTTATACCAAATACTCTACTTTAGCGGCAGGGAAGTACCTATCCACCATGCCTTGCATGAATTCCTTAACCTCTGCCATACTATCCTTGGGATAAACATACTTACCGTAACCAAATTGACCGAATTTAAATTGCCTTTTTTCCTCATCCATATCCAGACGGCAGTTGGGAAAGATATCCAGAATATTGGTTTTGGCTCGCTGGGTAAAACGGTGGGTTATAAACTCAAAGGTTAAGTCTTGCTGGGATACAAGGTCCAGCACTCGGTACAGCTCTTCAAAAAGCTCCTGGTAGCCCTGTTGCCAGCCGTCATAAAGCACAATGGGAGCCACCAGGAACCCCAGGGGATAACCTGCTTGGGCTACTTTCCCCGCTGCCGCAACCCGTTCATGCATGGGTGGAGTACCGTGTTCAAATTGTCTAATGACATAATCCGTGTTTAAACTAAAGCGAAAACGAGTACGTCCGTTATGTTTAGCATCCAACAAGGAATCGACATCACTAAACTTAGTTACAAAGCGGAAGCGGGCGTGCTCCTGACCACCAAAAAATTCAATGGCTTGTTTTAAAGCACCGGTATAGTGTTCTACAGGAATGGGATCTGATGTAGCAGCTCCTTCAAAGATCGTTTCCCGGGGCAAATATTCGATTATGTATTCTTTGGCCCGGTCCAATATTTCTTCAATATTTACATACAACCGGATGTAAGGTTTTTTTCCTAGATTGGTTAAAAGATAACAATATTCGCATTTGCCAGGACAACTGGTTACCAAGGGAAGCTGGTAATGGGCCGAGGGTTTACAGGTTTGAAAATCCTTTCCCCTGCGCACACCTACCACCAGCGTTCGTTTCGACTCCAGAAAAGCCTCTTGGGGTGTTGTACCGGGTATACCAGTGACTCGGTTATGGGAACCAGTGACAGTTACAGGAATCCCCTCAGCTCTGAATTGCTCTCTTAAACGTTGACCCAGTTCATATTCCAGGGCCGCTGGTTCCATAAAAACACGTTTAGGGATAAAGATATGGTTGGCTGCGGGTCTTTCCAAAAGGATCTGTTTCATTAGCATTCTTCCTTTAATCAATTTGTATCAGTTTGTCTCAAAGTTTTTCTTGCTATGCTCTAATCAAAATAAAGTAGGACTCTGGATCCAATTTAAATATTTTCCTGGAAATACAGAAAGCGGAGAAAATGAAAGTTATGGACAATCTTTTGGGCCTGAGGAGAAAATATAACAGCTAAGCGGGAATTGACTCTCAAGATATGGTATTTTATAATAAGTCTGCCCACAACATCTTGGTTATTTTGGGGCGGTTGTGGTGGCAAAGACCCAATATCTTGGGGGGTGACCAAATGCTTTGTCCCTTCTGCAGTTTCCCAGAAAGCCGCGTGCTGGATTCCAGACCAGCTGATGAAGGTAATAGTATTCGCCGCCGTAGGGAATGCGGTGAATGTGGCAAAAGATTTACCACCTACGAAAGGGTGGATGAGCGACCGCTGGTTGTCGTAAAGAAGGACGGTCGGCGGGAGGTCTTTGACCGGGCTAAATTATTGGCGGGATTTATGAAGGCTTGTGAGAAAAGACCTGTACCAGTCCAGAGAATTGAGGATACGGTCCATTCCATTGAAAGGGAATTGCGAAGCCACGGGGAGTTGGAAGTACTTAGCCAAGCTGTGGGGGAATTGGTTATGAATAGTCTGCTGGAATTAGATGAGGTTGCTTATATTCGCTTCGCCTCGGTTTATCGGCAGTTTGGTGATATTTACAGTTTTCTTCATGAAGTAGAAAAGCTGTTAAAGAGCAAGGAAGATAAAAAGGGGGCCCTATAGAGATGTTTACAAAAGTAAGAAAAAGGGATGGCCGTGAGGTGGCCTTTAATGAAACTAAGATTACCGAAGCTATTTTTAGGGCGGCAAAGGCCGTTGGCGGAGAAGACCGTCAAACAGCAATGGAATTGACCCTGGATGTCCTGAAAATGCTGAAGAAACAATATAATGGCAATCTTTTTGGCGTAGAAGAAGTTCAGGATATGGTAGAAAAGGTTCTCATTGAGTCAGGTCATGCACGTACGGCTAAAGCCTATATCCTCTACCGTGCCCAGCGAACCCGCCTGCGGGATGCCCGTAGCGACTTAATGGATGCAGTGGAGGAAATTCTGGGTGAAACCAGCCGGGAAAACGCTAACGTATCCAATTCTCCATCTGCAAAAATGCTGCAAATAGCCAGTGCTGCCAGTAAAAAATACTATTTAACTAGGTTAATTCCAGAAGAGATGTCTCAGGCCCATGCCAGGGGGGATTTACATATCCACGACCTTGACTTTTATGGTAAAACTCTTACCTGCATTCAGATTCCCCTGGGGAGGTTACTCAAAGAAGGTTTTAACACCGGGCATGGCTATATCAGGGCACCCAAGCGCCCCACATCTGCCACTGCCTTAGCAGCTATCATCCTGCAGAGTTCCCAGAATGACATGCATGGCGGCCAATCCTTTGCTTTCTTTGACCGAGATATTGCACCCTTTGTGGAAAATGCCTCTGAGGAAGAGACCTACCAGGCAATGGAAGCGTTAATTTACAATTTAAACAGTATGCACAGTCGAGCCGGTGCCCAAGTGCCCTTTTCCAGCTTAAACCTAGGGACGGAAACCTCCGAGGCAGCACGTATGGTGATAAAAAACCTGCTGCTGGCCTATGAAGCTGGTTTGGGACGGGGCGAAAACCCGATCTTCCCCAATATTATCTTTAAATTAAAGGAAGGCATTAACCTGAATCCAGGGGACCCTAACTACGATTTATTCCAGTTAGCTATTCGTGTGTCGTCCAAGCGCTTGAATCCTACCTTTAGCTTTATGGATTCATCCTTTAACAAAGAATATGGAGATCAGGTTGGATACATGGGTTGCCGGACCCGGGTCATGGCTAATCGTAAGGGTCCAGCGGTAACCGATGGCAGAGGTAACCTATCTTTTACTACCATTAACCTGCCCCGCATTGCCATTAAAGCTGAACGCAATATCGATAAATTCTACCGTTTATTGGATGAAACCCTGGACATGTCTTTCCGACAGTTGTATCACCGTTTTACTGTTCAGGCTAAACTAAAGGTGAAAGATATGCCCTTTGTCATGGGACAAGGCCTCTATCTGGGTTCCCAGGGTCTGAATCCTAACGATACCCTGGAAGAGGTTATTAAACACGGTACCCTGTCTCCGGGCTTCATTGGACTGGCAGAGGCCCTGGTGGCATTGAACGGGCAGCATCATGGACAAAGTGAAGAGACCCAGAAACTAGGTCTGGAAATTGTTTCCTACATGCGTCAGAAGATTGATGAGGCTTCGGAAAAGTACGATTTAAACTATACTCTGCTGGCCACCCCAGCAGAAAGTGTATCCGGTCGGTTTGCCAAACTGGATCGCAAAGAATTTGGGATTATTCCCGGCGTAACTGATAAAGAGTACTATACCAACTCCTTCCATATACCCGTTGGTTACCCCATCGGAATTTTTGAAAAGATTTCTCTGGAAGGTCCTTATCACAAATACTGTAATGCCGGACACATAAGTTATGTTGAAATGGCTTCACCCCCACTGCATAACCCACAGGCTGTGGAAGCCATCATTAAACATATGCAGGCCAGTGATATGGGCTACGCCGCCATTAACTTCCCGGTGGATTATTGTACCTCATGCAGTGTGACCGGTGTGATTAACCAAGACAGCTGCCCCCGTTGTGAATCTCCGGAGATTCGTCGGGTGCGTCGTATCACAGGGTATCTTAGCACCGTTGATCGGTTTAATGATGCCAAGGTGGCCGAACTGAATGACAGAACAACCCACTCGGGCTTTAGCCCAAAGGGTTAAGGATACGATAAGGAACAAAAACAGTTTAAAGGCCAGGTAGTCGGATACCTGGCCTTTGCAATGGTGAAGTGCCACAATAACCTTATTTTGAGAGGGTGAAAAAATGAGTCTAACGCTTCGTTTGGGAGGTATTACAGCCAATAGTGTGGTGGATGGACCGGGACTTAGGATCGTTGTTTTTTTGCAGGGTTGTCCCCGTTATTGTCCGGGGTGTCATAATGAAGAATTACTGGAGCCAGAGGGAGGGCGGGAAATAACTACTGAGGAAGCCATAGAAGAAATTAAGGCCACCATCTCTCCACTAACCCAAGGCATCACCTTCAGTGGTGGTGACCCGCTGATGCAACCCCAAGCCCTGCAATTTTTAGTTAAAAGGGTAAGGCAGGAATTCCCCAGGCTGGATATCTGGGTCTATACTGGTTACCGCTATGAGGAGGTAAAGGACCTGCCGGTGTTGGAGCAGGTGGATGTACTGGTGGACGGACCTTTTCTACAGGAACAGAGGGATCTGGATTTAGTCTTTCGGGGTTCGGGCAACCAGCGGTTAATTGATGTGCCAAAAACACGGCAGACCGGCCAGGTGGTTGAATGGCAACAGCCAGTGTGGTAAATTTGTTAGATTGAGCGGAGATAATGAAATACCGATAGAGAGGTTTATCAACAAACTCACCCTGTATTGACAGGGTTATTTTTTATCCCTGTGACCAACATCACAGATGGACAGTAACTGAGTTCACTTCATTCCTATGCTATTTTGGGTATGATATAGGAAAGACATAAACAAATCAATTCCTGGCCGGGAAACGATAAAACTTTATATTTAATAAACAAACTGAGCAAACTAATATGGAGATGTTAAGGAGGAATATTCATATGTCAAAAATTACAAGGGATATGACAATGGGTTACATTGTTAAGGAATTTCCCCAAACGGTTGAAGTATTTCAGCGTTACGGCATGGGCTGCCTGAGTTGCCCCACTGCCCAATTGGAATCCCTGGAAAAGGGAGCCATGCTTCATGGTCTGGATGTACAGGAATTATTGGAAGAACTAAATAAAGTGGTACAATAAGGGGTCTGAGATGCTGACATTGACTCAATTAGCCAGATTCTTTCATGATCTGGCTTTTACCACATGGATAGGTAGTATGATCTTTATGATGCTGGTTCTTACACCGGCTGTTGGAGGTAAGGGTATTCCACCCCAATTTCTGCGATTGATGGGGATAGAACGGTTTAAGAACTGGGCTTGGGCCAGTATTGTTATTTTAACTGTAACAGGGACCTACCGCCTCTACGGGCGTTTCTATCTCTTTGACTTATTTGTGATGACCAGCTATGGTAAACTAATGCTTCTAAAGATAAGCCTGTTTCTGATGATGGTATTATTAACGGCCATTGTTAGCTTTAACTATGCCAAGCGCATTCCTGCAGAGGCTCCCCAGAAACCGGGAGAGCAGCCGACGCCGGGTTTTTTAAGGATGCAGAGGAGATTTATTAGCTTTTCTACCATTAATTTAGCCTTAGGAATTATAATCTTATTTATTATGGCCATTATCCGTTGAAGGGAGGGACAAGTTTTTGAACCTTAGACCAGAAGCTCAAAATAATACTGGGTCGGGCATTCAAATGTATCAGATTATCAGGTGCCGCAACTGTCCCAATGCGGTGATTGATTTGGACCAGATAACAGCAGCTTGTACAGAAATTTTTCGAAGTACAGATTTTACCAATAAACAGTTGGAACGTCTGGGAAGCACTAAGCCCAAACAGCACCATATTTTTCAAGTAGGCATAGCAGGTTGCCCCAATTCTTGCAGCCAGCCACAAATAAAGGATTTTGGCCTGCAGGGACAAGCAGTGCCAGTGGTGGGAGATGGCTGCACAGCTTGTGGATTGTGTGTATCAGCTTGCCCGGATCAAGCCATTGTGTTAGGAGAAGAAGGACCCTGCATTGTTGAATCACAATGCCTTAACTGTGGCAAATGTGCCAAGATTTGTCCCACAGGAGCCATTTACACGGGTACTACTGGGTATCGAGTTATTCGTGGCGGTAAATTGGGACGAAGGCCTCAACTGGCCAGGGAAGTTTATTCCCTAACTAACCAAGAGGGGGCTGTGCAGTGCCTTAGGGAGACCCTTGATTTACTACTGTGGGTAGGTAAGCCAGGAGAAAGATTGGGTGCCTTACTGGAAAGGATTGAAAAGGGTAGTTCTTAAGTTAATAAATTTGTAATAAAGAATGAAAAGGTATTTTATTGTTATTGGCCAATACCTCCTATAGCTTACAAAAGGGGGTTTTTTTATTGGAAAACAGTGTGGGCGGTGTTGTCATCGTTGTAGAAGACCGTGAGAAATTGGTAACTCCATTCTAACGGAATAACCTACAATTCTTAAAAACAGTAGTACATATTAGAAGCACCGTGCAAGTACGGTGCTTCTAGCGTAGTAAATCCTCTAATTTATTTCTGTCTAAAACCGTAATTTGTTGTCGATCCACATCAATGGCCCCGGCCCTTTTAAAACTGTTTAACATTCGGTTGATGGTTTCCCGGGAACTGCCGGTTAAACTTGCCAGTTCTTGGTTCGTCAAGTTTATATTGATTAAAATACCGTCATTTTTTTGAATACCGTGTTCCTGGGACATTTTCAGCAGAGTAAAGGACAAACGGCGGGCTGTGTCATGCAAGGCTAGATTCATAACTTTTTCCTGGGCTGTGCGCAGGCGACGGGACATGATTCTTAGCATACTGACAGCCATGTTTGGGTTCTGGCTGATTAGCCTTTCGATATCCTGGTTTCGTAAAACACCTACGATACAGTCTTCTTGTACTTCCGCAGTGGCCGGGTAATCGCCCCCTTCAAAAAGCACCACCTCCGCAAAGACTTCTCCGGGATTCACGAAGTGCAAAATGTGCTCACGTCCGTCTTCCAGTCTTTTGGTTAATTTAATGAGCCCTGACTTTAAGACATACAGTGCTTCACCGGGTTCACCTTCCATAAAAATAATACGCCCCTTCTGGTAACTCCGTTCCAATAAAAGGCTGGATAGATCCCGTATTTGTTCCTCCGATAAGCCAAAAAAGAGCGGTATCCTTTGTAAATATTTTGCAATGGTGTTCACTTATTACACCCCCTACTAACCTAACTTGCAAGATCTTCTGCGAAAGGTTTGAAGCACCGTCGATTGACTGTCTCGCCCGTGTGTTTTACGGTTAAAGTCACCATACACTTCAGTGTCCTCAAAACCCACATCTTCTAAGAAATTCTCCAACACTGAGCGAGTTAATGGGCGTAAGGGAACCTGAGCATTGCCTAAACTTTGCTGACTACCATTGGGTTGGTTTTTAATCAGAGTGGTCTTAAAATCTATGAGCCCATCGGGGCGAAAATCATAATGCCGGGTAAAAATAATATTGGCTTGGCGATTGATAATATCAGGTAATTGAGTAATATTCCCTTTTAATATCCGATCATAGTTTACGGTTTGGATAATAAGTATTCCCCCGTGGTATAACTTTTCTTTCATTTGTTTGAGGGCAGTGGTCAGGTCTTTATCCGTTAATAGGTGGGGTAAAGAATTACCGATGCAAATTATTGCATCAAATTTACCATCAATATCCTCTAAATTCCTCATATCCCCGGTCATGAAATCCACTGAAACACCGGCTTTTCTTGCCTTCTCCCGGGCTAAGCGAATCATTTCTTGTTCATAGTCAAGGCCAACTACAGTAAGGCCCCACTTGGCAAACTCCAAAGGGTAATTTCCAGAACCACAGCCTAAATCCAGCACCCTGCTGACCCCAAGATCATCAAAGGTTTGTCGGAAAAATTTAAGTTGGCTTTCTCCAGCCGGAAAAATAAAGTCATAGTAATGGCTAAGTTCTTTATACATACTTACACCTCAAAAATTCATTTTAGTTTTTTATATTTTTTTCTAAGTAGTTTACCCTGATTAATGTTTCTTCTTATTCTATAGGATGGTGAAATATATAGCAATAATTGGAGAGTCTTCCTTCCATACGTATAAATAACCATAGACATGGCAATTCTAACTTAAGTTTGATTGAAATAGCAGGACTTTACAGCGGAATAGGGGAGGTTGCATGAAGAGAACCTTGCAATTATTGCTGGTGCTGGCTGTGGTGGGTTTGGGAAGTATACTGGCAATTAAAATCCCATTTATTTCAAAGCACCTGGATGGGTCCAAATTTTGTGGCAGCTGTCACATTATGGATCCCTGGGTTGATACTTATCTGGCTTCTGAGCACCGAGAACACGCTACATGTGGGGATTGCCATCTTCCACATGATTTTATTCCTGGGGCCTTTTACAAAGCCTTTACAGGGACAAGGGATACCTTTGATATAATCTTTGGCCGAATGCCAAACAGGATTGAAATAAGTAGTCACGGTTCCAATGTGGTAAACGACAACTGCCTCCGTTGCCACACGAAAGTAATGGAGGTTGTAGGATATCCGAAGAATGACCGTGGTCAGGACTGTTACGATTGCCATCAAAACATACCACATAGCCGATACTGGTATATACAGAAGGAGAGTGAATAATTAGCCATGAAGAACAAAGGACTGATCATAGCACTGTCTGTGGTGGTGGCAGCGATGGTTCTTGGGGCAGTATATACCGCATTTACCATTAATAACAGAACCTTGAGCGAAGCGGCCAGAAAGATTAATGCCCAGGAGATTCAAGATAATTACGAAAAAAGTGAAGTTTGGGGGAAATACTACCCTAAGCACTGGGAAAGTTTTAATGAAGGCAGCAAATACGAAACCAAGACCAAATACGGCGGCAATAACAAGACAGATAAATTAAAAGTTCAACCCTATTTAAAGATTCTTTATAAGGGTACGGGCTATGGCGAAGAGTTTTACGAGCCCCGGAGTCACTTTTATGCGGTGCAGGATATTGGCGCCATTAACCCCATAAGAACCAAGACTGGCGGTGCTTGCCTAACCTGTAAGGCCACCGAGGTGCCCCGGTTGATCAAAACCTATGGGGACGCTTTTTATAGTAAACCCTTTAGTGAAATGTATAAACAGGTGAAGCACCCCATTGGCTGCTCTGATTGCCATGATCCGAAAACCAATGATTTGCGTATCAGCAGGCCAGCATTGATAGAAGCCTTTGAGCGGCAGGGTAAAGATATTACCAAAGCCACCAAGCAGGAAATGCGTTCTCTGGTATGTGCCCAGTGTCATGTTACCTACTACTTCCAGAAGGATACCAAGAAGACTACTTTCCCTTGGGATAACGGGCTAAAGGCAGATGAAGTGCTGGCTTACTTTGAAAAAATAAAATTTACTGAATGGACCCATCCGGAGTCCCAGACACCCATGTTAAAGGCAAGACATCCAGATTATGAATTATTCCAGGGCAGTGTTCACCAGTCTGCTGGAGTAGCTTGTGCCGATTGCCACATGCCTTATATCAAACAAGGAGATTCGAAAATTTCTTCCCACTGGTTTACCAGTCCGGTGCACACCATGGAGAAGAGCTGTACCCAGTGTCACAGGGAGGGTACAGAACAACTTAAGAACATGGTTTATAATATTCAAGACCAGCATCATGAGATTCTAGATATCGCTGGCAATACCAACGTGAAGGCTATCAATGCCATAAAGCAAGCAGCGGCTACACCCGGAGCTAACCAGAAATTAATTGAAGAAGCAAGGCAGTTGCATCGTCAGTCTCAGTGGATGTGGGATTGGGTTGCCACTGCCAACGGTATGGGCTTCCATAACCGTCAGGAAGCAGCCATGTTCCTTGGCAAGTCCATTGATTTAGCGCATCAGGCTATACAAACCGCTGAAAAGGCACGGGGGGCAGCAAAGTAATGGGTAAAATAGCTTTAGCAATGGCAGGGACATGGAGGTTTCTAACCTCCATGTCCCTGGGGTTAGCTCTATTAGTTTTGTTAATTGTCTTTGCTATAATGGGAACCTTCAGTGCAAGAATCTTTGTTTCACCCTGGTTCCTGGGATTGAGTACCTTATTAACACTCAATATGTTAGGATGTACTGCCCAGAGGCTAAAAGGGCTTCTTAGAAGGGAAAGGGCATTACCCTTTGTATTAACCTCGGATGACCAGCACAGAACCCTAATCCTGGAAAACTGTCCAAAGGAAAAGATATCCCAGGAGGCACTCTGCGAACTGCAACGTCTGGGATTTCGGGTGCAAAGGAAAAGGGTTGAAGAAGGGGAAATGCTCATTGGGAAAAAGCAAATCTGGGCAAACCTGGGCTCTCCCCTGCTTCACCTAGCAATGGTGTTTGTTATTGTCGGCAGCGTATTGGGTAGCATATGGGGGCAAGAACAGTATGTGCAGGTACAGGCCCCCGGGCGTTCCCAGTTAAGTCAGCAAGGTTTTCCCTTTGATATTTATGTAAAAAAATTTACCATAGACCATTATAAAGATGGTACCCCCAAACAATATACGTCTGTTATTGAGGTTTTATCAGCCAACCAAAAAAGAATGGAAAAAGTTGTTTCAGTAAATCATCCCCTAAACTACCAGGGGGTTAAAATTTACCAAGCATCCTATGGCTACCAACTTCAGGGTGCTGTGAGAGATGACAAAAATTCCTTTGATTTTAACATCGAAGAAGGAAAAAGAATTTTATTAGGTGGCCCAGCCCAGTTGGAACTAGAGGTTCAATGGCCCAGATACGTGGTTTACAGTAAAGGGCTGCCCTTTTCAATGGGTATGGCAGAGTTGGGAGAGCCCATTAAACTGTTGCAAACTGAAGTGGTCTTTACCAATCGAACCACCTATACCGGGCTGCATGTAAAAAAAGATCCGGGTTTGCCTTTTATTTGGACAGGATTTATTCTGTTTTTAGTGGCATTGCCCATCCGTTTCTATATTAAACCCAATCAAATTTGGTTGTTGCTTTCCCAGGATTCAGCGGGAACAAAGATTCGACTGGCTGCCCGACACCGATTAAAGGGTAAGGAGCAAGAAGATCAATTATTAGAAAAATTAAATGGAATTACCCGGGAGGAGGGTTCCCTTCAAGCATGAACTCGATCATTGAACAACTTATCTTTAATAGTACCCTGTGTCTTTATGCTCTTGGAGCATTAATATTGTTAGCCTATACCGTTACAGAAAAAACCAGACTGGTAAACTGGGCAGTCTTTGCAGTGTGGACTGGCTTCCTGGCACATACAGCGGGTCTTGTTATGCGTTCCATACACGTTGGCCGACTACCCTTTACCAATATGTATGAATTTATTCTCTTCTTTGCCTGGGGGGTCACACTGGCTTATTTGTTTACACACCGCAAGCAGCCGCTGCCCCTGCTGGGTACTGTGGTTGTACCTATGACTGTAATGCTGATGGCGGCCGCCAGTATGATGAACGGGGCAGTTAGACCATTAATGCCTGCTCTGCAAAGTTATTGGCTGCACTCCCATGTGGCGACGGCGGTATTGGCCTATGGTGCCTTTGGGGTATCCTTTGGGGTTGGGGTACTATATTTAATTCGAGATGCCCAGCCGATGTCCCTTAGTTCTACGGAAATAGGCAATACCGCTGTAATCCGTGGTGTACCCATGCTGCCCAGTATAGAAACCCTGGATAAACTGCTTTATCGGGTCATTGCCTTTGGCTTTGTATTCTTAACCCTGGTACTGATAACCGGAGCAGTATGGGCCGAACAGGCCTGGGGTACTTGGTGGAGTTGGGATCCCAAAGAAACCTGGGCCCTTATCACCTGGTTGATCTATGCCATTTTCCTGCATGGACGTTTTACCCGGGGCTGGCAGGGAAGACGTTCTGCCTGGCTGGCCATCCTGGGTTTTGCTGCAGTAATCTTTACCCTTTTTGGAGTAACTTGGCTGATGCCGGGTATGCATAGTTACAGCTAACCGCCGTTTCCTCGGCGGTTATTTTATCTTTCTTACACAATATTTCCACCTTAAAAAAATAACCTCTGGTTACGTTCCTTCATAAGATGGGTAAAAGACTTATGTTGAAAGGAAGGGGACAGTTATGGCAGTATATATTGTGCAACCAGGGGATACTTTCTCTAAGATAGCACAGCAATATGGTATCTCCATCTCTGAACTTCAAAGGTTGAATCCCCAGGTTACCAACATAAATATGATCAATGTGGGGCAACAATTAACAGTTCCAAACGCAGGTGGTATCCCTACGGGTGAAGGAGTAGAGGGAGAAGTACCAATTTCAGGCAATCAGTTAGGAAATGTTGATCTGGAGGAAGAAAGTATAAGACAGTATAGTTCAACCATTAATACGGTACTGCGGGTCCAAGGGGTTAGCGGTTCGCAGTATACCGCAAGGTTGGTTAATGGCTTGCTTTACATTCTTGTGGTGGGTGACGGTGATTTCCGCCAGGGTGAACCCATTCCCATCACCCTCTACAAAGTAAATATAACAAACCGTTCTATAACATTAAGATACACCACCGGTCAACGGTTTGAGTTAATCGTACGTAGAGCTTCCGACTTTGTGGAGGTTTGGCGTTACTCCCGGGGCAGATTTTTTACTCAACAATCAGCCACAGTTACCATCAGACCAAATCAATATGCCATTTACCGTTTTACTTGGGATCAAATCAATAATTTAGGAAATCAGGTTAGATCTGGTAATTTTATTTTAGATGCCATTAATGTTGCCCAGGGTCTAAGAGGTCAGGCAATACGAGGACGGTTTAGAATTCGAGCTGGGGTTGTTCCAACACCGGTCCCCACTGTACCACCCAGACCCGGCGCATGTACAGGTGAAAACCTGCTGTCTAACTCCAGTTTTGAAAGCTGGCGAACGGCCACTCGGCCCACTGGCTGGAATGCCACCAATGTCCGTCGCTCAACAATTGCTTTTTCCGGCAGGTACTCTGTGGAAATGGGCAATGATCCCACAGAAAGGGCCACCCTTTCTCAAATCTTCCCCATCACTGCTGGAAGTAATAACCGTGTGAGCTTCCGGGTTGCCGAAGATGTAGAAGGCTCCAGAGTAGGGAATTTCCAATTTGGCATTCAAGTGTTATTCCGCGACCGTTCCGGCAGAGTGGTGGGTGTTGCACCCCAGGGGCCCTATTCGCCGGCTATTATTGAGGATGAAAGATTTGAACTATTCACCTTTACCACCGGAGATGTTCCTGGTACGGCCGTAACCGGAGAACTTGTGTTTACCTTTAATCCCCGGGCCACCAATAGCAGCCGTGTTCGTATTGATATGGCTGAGGTCCGTTGCTTAAGTCTATAAAAGTTACGAAAGAAAAAATCCCCGGGGGGAATCATCCCTGGGGATTAATGTTTGCACGCACTACAATTGCTGGAAGTACAGCCTTTACAACTGTCACCGCGGCTACCAGCCAAGGCACCGGGGTTATTTAAGGTAAAACCGGACATGACTCTTTTGGGGTCAGCTGACTGACAGGCGGGACAGGTTATATTTTTGCCGGTTTCCCCAATGGAACAGAGTTTTTGAAACCGATGGTCACATTTTTGACAGCGAAATTCATAAATGGGCATACAACACACCTCCGTGTTAAACATCTATGGTATGACCATACTTAGAGTATGACTAACCTTCCAATTTGTCAAGCTTTCTGATTTAGGAAATTTGCTGAAAATTGATATTTATTAAATAGGATCCTTTATAAGGACTGATTGTCCTATTATGAAGAACCTTGCCAATGAATAAAGGTTTTCGTAATATTATCAAGAAATAAGTAGTAATGTTATTGAATGGGGAGGTTATGCTATGTATATTCAATTTTTGGGAGCTGCTCAAACCGTTACAGGTTCTTGTTTTTTAGTGGAGGCAGGTGCCACTCGTCTACTGGTGGATTGTGGTTTATTCCAAGGCTCAAAAGAAATTAAAGAACGAAACTACCGTAATTTTCCCCTGGCACCTTCCAGTGTGGATTTCATTTTATTAACCCATGCCCATATTGACCATAGTGGATTATTGCCAAAATTTATAAAGCAGGGTTTTAAAGGAAAAGTTATTGCAACTTCTGCCACAGTAGATTTATGTGAAATACTGTTGCCGGACTGCGGGCATATACAAGAGATGGAAGTTGAACGGAAAAATCGTAAGTACCGTCGTCAGGGACGTAAGTTAATTGAGCCCATTTATACGGCGGAGGATGGTGAACGGGCTTTAAATTATTTTGAACGAGCCAATTATAATGAAATAATAACCATCAGCTCGGACATACGTGTTTGTTTCCGTGATGCAGGACATATCCTAGGATCATCCATGATTGAAATGTGGGTGAAAGAGAATGGCAAGGAAACTAAGCTGGTCTTTTCCGGTGATATTGGTAATACCAATCAACCCTTTATTAAAGATCCTTCTTTTATTGTTGATGCTGACTATGTCATCATGGAATCTACCTATGGTAACCGTGTTCATCAGGATAGCGATAATAAATTAGAACTCTTGCAAAGGGCCATTAAAGATACTTATCATAGGGGCGGTAAATTAATTATACCTGCCTTTGCTGCTGGGCGAACCCAGGACATTCTCTACAGCATTAATAAATTACACGTACAAAGGGCCATTCCCGAAATGCCAATTTATATTGACAGTCCAATGGCCATTCGTGCTACGGAAATCTTCCGAAATAACAGCCAACTTTATGATCGGGAAACCAGGGAATTGATTGCCCAGGGGCATAACCCCTTGGAAATGCCCAATATAAAAACTTCTTTGACAGTGGAAGAATCAAGGGAGCTTAATTTTTTCAAGGGCCGTGCCATAATTATCTCTGCCAGCGGCATGTGCGATGCTGGGCGAATTAAGCACCACCTGCGCCATAATCTCTGGCGTCCGGAGTGCATGGTTTTATTTGTAGGTTATCAAGCCGAAGGAACCCTGGGACGTCGCATTCTTTCCGGTGAAAAGGCCGTACGTATTCATGGGGAAGAGATTGTAGTAAAGGCAGACATTCGCCATATCGATGGTTATTCAGCCCATGCAGATCAACCTGCATTATTAAACTGGGTTAAGCAATTCTCCCCAGAGTTAAAGAAAGTATTTGTAGTACATGGTGAAGCAAAGGCTGCTGATAACTTGGCAGCTTTAATAAGGGATGGGGGAACAGAAACCTATGTACCCGGTTGGCTGGAAAAGGTGGAGCTAACCCCTGGGGAGCAAAAACAGGTACCGGAAGTTTTGGTTCAAACATGGAGAAATATTACCGAAAAGATGCAAGGAATCCTCCAAGGCCAGTTGTCTCCTGCCAAGTATTCTGTGTTGTTACGCCAACTGGCTGAGTTAGAGGCCCAGATTAATGAGACTGTTCAGGCAGACGTTGAGGTCGATATCAGTTAAAGATGGGAGGAACTAAATGCCAGAAATAACTGTTGTCCAAAAGGGTTGTTGCCAATTTATTCAGTTTAATTCTTTTGCTCAATGCCATAGGATTATTCACGGTTTTACTACCAGGCAGGGGGGAGTCAGTAAAGAACCCTTTGATGATTTGAATATGGCCCTGCATGTGGAGGATAATCCTGCACATGTTAGGGCCAACCGTAAGATCGCTTGCCAGGCTCTGGGTATTGATTCCGAACAACTTGTTGCAGCAATCCAGGTACATGGTAAGAGGGTGGAAGTTGTTGGACCGGAACATCGTGGAAGGGGAGCCTTGCAGTATGATACGGCCCTGCCAGATGCAGATGCTTTAATTACAAATTCCCCCGGGGTACCCCTTTCCAGCTATTATGCGGACTGTGTACCAATCCTCTTCTATGATCCAGTAAAAATATGTGTGGGTTTAACCCATGCCGGTTGGCGGGGAACTGTCCAGCGCATTGCCGCTGAGACCGTTAAACGTATGAGCGAGGTCTTTGGCAGTATTCCCGGGGATATACTGGTGGGAGTTGGACCATCCATTGGTGCCTGCTGTTATCAAGTAGATGAACCGGTTCAACAAAGGGTAGCAAGCCAGTTTAAACAGTGGCAGGAGCTATTGAAGCCTGTGGGTGTGGGTCACTGGCAGTTAGATTTATGGGAAACCAATCGTCAGGTTTTATTAGAGGTAGGGGTCAAGCCAGAACATATCGTTGTGGCGGGCTTGTGCACCGCCTGTCATAACGATATGTTTTTTTCCCACCGTGCAGATAAAGGAAAAACTGGCCGTATGGCGTCCTTAATTATGATCAAGTAATGATACGAAAGAGGGAGAAATGCGATGCCCAAAATTCTTGTGGTTGAAGATGAACAACCCATTCGCGAATTAATCAAGTATAACCTTGAGCGAGAAGGCTTTCAAGTTATACAGGCGGCGAACGGAGATATTGCCCTAGACATGGCCAAAAGCGAAGTTCCCGATATTATTTTACTGGATATTATGTTGCCCGGGCAGGATGGACTGTCTGTATGCCGCTATCTTCATCAAGATGCTGCTACCCGTTCCATTCCTATTATTATGCTTAGTGCCAGAGGTGAAGAGTTGGATAAGGTTTTAGGCCTGGAGATGGGGGCCGATGATTATATTACCAAGCCCTTTAGCCCACGGGAACTCATTGCACGTATAAAGGCACGCCTAAGGCGACAAACTGTGGAAAATCAAGTTTTAGAAGATGCAGGTAGAATTACGGTAGGTAAGCTGGTGATTGATCAAGACCGCTTTGTTGTTTCGTATAACGGGATTAAACAGGATCTTACACCAAAGGAGTTTGAATTATTGCGGTATCTGGCTAGGAACCCGGGCAAGGTGTTTACCAGGGATTTTCTACTGGAGCAAATTTGGGGCTATGATTTCTCTGGGGATTCAAGAACGGTGGATGTTCACATCCGCCACATAAGGCAGAAGCTAGAGCAACTTCCCGATGCACCTCAGTTTATTGAAACTGTACGTGGAGTAGGCTATCGGTTCAAGGAGGTATAGGTAGTGCTTAAAGGTATAAGGCAGCGTACTATTGGTAGTTATGCTAGCCTTTTCTTTATCTTTGTTTGTCTGTCTGTTCTCTTTTATCTTAACATAATCAATATCCTTACTGTATTGCTGGGGGCCTTTTGGGCCACAGTGTTTATGGCCTGGCTAACCAACCGACGGTTAATTACTCCGGTAGAACAAATTACTTCCGTGGCCCAGGAAATGGCAGGGGGATTTTTGGATACGGAGATTCGGGTGGAAGGTGAAGAAGAACTGGATGACCTGGCCTGGAGTATTAACTACATGGCCCGGGAACTTAGAAAAAACCTCATTGTTATTACAGAGGAACGTAACCGTGCCAGGGCCATATTAAACAGTATGGCGGACGGTGTTATTGCCCTTGATAAATACGGGCAAGTGATACTTATTAACCCGGTTGTGGAGGAGATATTTAAAATTAAAGAGACCAATTGGCTTGGTAACAAGATAATTAAAGTGATCCGTAATCATGAGTTAGAAGAATTATTTATTAGGGCCTTGCACAGTATGCAGCCGGTTATGAACAGTGAGTTACAAGTACTGACACCACAGCCCAGATTATTTAACATTCATGTTACACCTCTTAAAGGAAATAATGATGAGAAGATTGGTGTGGTGGGACTGATAACAGATGTGACCGAGAGGCGTAAGCTGGAAAGGATGAGGACAGAATTTGTGGCAAATGTTTCTCATGAATTAAGAACTCCCCTTACATCCATTAACGGTTTTGTGGAAACCTTGTTAGATGGCGCCATTGAAGAACCTATCATTGCCCGAAATTTTCTGGAGATTATCAGTGCAGAAGGAAAGCGTTTGGCAAATATTATCGATGACCTGTTGAAGCTGTCCCGTCTGGAAGATCGGCGTACCAAATTGAATAAACAGCCTGTGGATTTAGCTGAAGTTATTGGCAATACTATCACCATGTTTGAGGGGCGGGCTTTGGAAAAGAACATCCAAATAACAACGGAGATATCACCGAAACTACCTTTGGTACCCGGTGATCAAGGTTTTTTATCCCAGGTTATGATCAATTTGGTGGACAACGCCATCAAGTACACACTAACTGGTGGGACGGTTCATATATCTGTTAAATTTAACGAGCACGAAGTAACAGTGACTGTTTCCGATACAGGTATTGGCATTCCCATAGAGAGTATACCCAGGGTCTTTGAGAGATTTTATCGGGTTGACAAGGCCAGAAGTAGGGAAATGGGGGGAACGGGTCTTGGACTGTCCATCTGTAAACATATTATGGAAGCTCATGGCGGAAAGATTCGTGTGGAGAGTGATTCTTCAGGCAGTCAATTTTCTTTTTCCTTGCCCCTTAAGGAATAATTCCCGGCTATGTTAATTTTGTTAACGGGATTTTAACATTATATAAACGGATGCATAACATGACCTTGTTAAACTTTGATCAGTGTGAAGTGAGAGGTAAGGAGTGACAATAATTATATTATTACACCTCTTACCTCTCGTTTCTCATTTTTATACAGGGAGGCAAAACTTTGACCTACAAAATAACTGTCCAAGATCTGAACTTATTTTATCGCGAATTTCAAGCCCTATTAAATATAAACTTAGATATTGAGGAGAAGAAAGTAACAGCACTGATTGGCCCTTCTGGTTGTGGTAAATCTACCTTTTTAAGGACCTTGAATCGTATGAATGACTTAATTGAAGGCGTACGGGTAGAAGGGAAGGCTCTTCTGGATGGAAAGGACCTTTATGGCCCTGATGTGGATGTGGTGGCTTTACGTAAAAAGATTGGTATGGTTTTTCAAAGACCAAACCCTTTCCCCATGACGGTTTTTGAAAATATTGCCTATGGTCCTCGAATTCATGGAGAAAAGGATCGGCGTGTGCTGGATGAAATTATTGAAAACAGTCTAAAGTCAGCAGCCCTTTGGGATGAGGTTAAGGATCGATTGCATAAATCTGCCCTGGGTCTTTCTGGTGGCCAGCAGCAACGCCTATGTATTGCCAGATTACTGGCCGTGGAACCAGAAGTTCTGCTGATGGATGAACCCACCTCTGCCCTGGACCCCATTTCCACCTTAAAGGTGGAAGAATTAATCAGGGAACTTAAAAATAAATATACCATTGTCATAGTAACCCATAACATGCAGCAGGCAGCTAGGGTTTCTGACAGCACAGCCTTTTTCTTAAATGGTGAATTGGTTGAGTTTGGCAATACGGAATTGATTTTTACCGGACCAAGGGACAATCGGACGGAGGATTATATCACCGGACGTTTCGGTTAAAATTTAAATATAAGGGGGAACTTCTGTTTTGACTACTCGTCAATCCTTTGATAAAGCGCTGGCAGACCTGCAGCAGGATGTGCTACGGATGGCAAGTGTGGTGGAGAAATCCATTTTTGATGCAGTAAAATCATTGGCTACCCAGGATCCCATCTTGGCCGGGGAAATTATTGAAGGCGATGATGTGGTTGATGAAATGCGTTTTCAAATTGAAGACAAGATAATAAAAATTATTGCTACTCAACAACCCATGGCTAAGGATTTACGTATATTAATTACAGGTATTCGAATTATCATTAGTTTGGAACGGATGGCAGATCACTCGGTGGATATTGCTCGGGTTACCATGTGCCTGGCAGAGCAGAAACTTATTAAACCCTTGGTTGGTATAACTGCTATGGCAAAACTTGCCCAACAAATGGTAAAAGACGGCTTAGATGCCTATGTAAATAATGATCCGGAGAAAGCAAGAGAAATGTGTGCAGCCGATGATGAAGTGGATCATATTTATCATCAAACCTTTAAGCATTTAGTGTCCTTTATGAAAAAAGACCCGGATACCATTGGTCAGGCAACCTATTTGCTTTTCGTAGCAAGATTCCTAGAGCGCATTGCGGATCACGCTACCAATATAGGCGAGGCAGTAATATTTCAGGCTACCGGTGAATGGAAGGAACTAAACTAACGGAAATAAAAAACGCCCTAAAGGGCGTTTTTTTTACAAAGGAATTCTTTACTGCCTTGTCGAAAACATTTAACTGGCATATTTAGGCAGGTGATGTTTTTGACAGAAGAGTCCAGTACCAAGACAAAAAGAAGAAGAACCAGAAAAACCCGTTTAATTAAAATAAAAAAGTTACTATTTTTTTTAATAATCTTGCTGGTTGCCATTTGGTTTTTCCTTGGGTTAAAATCCCTTATTTATAGAACTCTGATTAACGTTGAGATTATGCAACCGGGAGAATTGACAGAGAATATTAGTACGGAAGGTATTTTAATTAAACAAGAATATTTAATAAAGTCCCCCCTAAAAGGGACCATGAAATATTCCATTTCGGATGGTCAAAGGGTTAAAGTGGGGACAACCCTCGGGGTGCTGGAGGCTCCTAGCATGGACACAGTATCTGGTGTCAAGCAATATGCAGTGAAAGCCTCCGTGGGTGGTATGCTGTGTAATCATGTGGATGGCCTAGAAACAATTTTAATGCCTGGTAATTTAGATGGTGTTGAAATACCATCTATGGATAAAATAAGTAATAGAGGTCAAGCTTTGACTGAGGGGAATGTGGAGAAGGGTGCCCCAGTGGCCAAAGTAATTGATAACCTGTCACCTGTTTTTCTCTTTGGGACTCTTAAGGCTGAGGATTATAAAAAGATTGAACAGCGAAAGGAACCAGAGCTAAAGTTGCTGTGGCAAAATCAAACCATCTTGGCCAGGGTAGAAAAATTATTGAATGATGAAACAAAGGGTTTCCTTCTTGTATTAAAGAATTATCCCGATCTGATTTTGCATAACCGTAGAGTTAAATTTCAATTTTCCCTAGGTAAAATGGAAGGGCTGTTAGTAAAGGATGAGTCCTTGGTGACTCAGGGTAATGAAGAAGGTTTATTTATTATTTGGAAGGGCTTAGTTCACTGGGTTCCTGTAAAAGTAAAGGGACGTTTAGGTGGACAGGCAGTGATAGAAGGGGCAGACATACAACCGGGCATATCCTATGTAATAAATCCAAGGTTTGCCCGGGAGGGTGATAAGCTTTAAAAAGGCGGGAATGACTTTGAGTATTGCTGAAAACATATCGGTAATAAAAGGAAAAATTATTGAGAGTGCCTTAAGGGCCGGCAGAGATCCTGCATCAGTTCGATTAATTGCGGTAACCAAGACTGTATCAGCAGATAAGGCCAGAGAATGTATAGATGCTGGTGTGGGCGATCTGGGAGAAAACAGGGTGCAAGAATTTCGAAATAAATTACCCGAGGTACCAGGAGCCCGCTGGCATCTTATCGGTCACCTACAAACAAATAAAGTAAAGTATATTACAGGAGAGGTAACACTGTTGCATTCTCTGGACCGGTGGTCATTGGCTGAAGAGATTCACAAGAGGTCTTTGGAGGCTGGTATTGTGACTCCAGCACTGGTTCAGGTTAATGTGGCCGGGGAAGAAACCAAGTTTGGCATGGCCGTGCAAGAAGTTAGAGATTTTATTACGGAAGTTGCCGGGTTATCGGGTATTTCAATACAGGGGCTAATGACCATAGCCCCGTTGGTGGAAAACCCAGAGGAGGTCCGACCGGTTTTCAGGCAGTTAAGGGAACTTGCCACTGATTTACAGGAGGTTCCAGGTGTAAAAATGGAGCAACTATCCATGGGTATGACCAATGATTATCAAGTTGCCATTGAAGAAGGGGCGACTTTGGTAAGGATAGGAACAGCTATCTTTGGCAGCCGGCGGTTATAAAGGAGGGTGATGGAATGGCTATGGGAATGTTTGATAAAATTCTGGGATTCATTGGTTTCGATGAGACGGAAGAACAGCAGGTGGATAGAGAAAGGGAAGCAGTGGAGAAAACAGAAACCCTGCAGCAGATCAAAAGAAAAAACGCACAGGTGGTTAGTATTCACTCTGGACGCCAGTTGCGAGTGGTGGTTTGCGATCCTGCTTCCTTTGATGAAGCACAAAATATAGCAGATAACCTCAAGAATCGAAGGGCGGTTGTGGTGAATCTAGAAAAGGCCGGGGCTGAACAGGCCCGCCGAATTGTGGATTTTATCAGTGGGGCAACCGCTGCTTTAAATGGGGATATGCAGAAGGTCGGGCAAAACATTTTTCTTTTTGTACCCAGTAATATTGACATAGCCAATGATACAGCCAGAGAAACCAAAGAAAAAAGTATTTTTGCCTGGGCAAAGTCCTAATCTTGTGCGGGAAACTTTAAAAATTACCGCTTGTCTGGGTTCCTAGAGGCAGCTTTGTGCAGCCCAAGTATAAGGCTTTTCAAAATGTTGTAAATATAACGGGGTGAACCATGAATAGTTTATTTTCCTTTCTTGATGTGGCCTTTTGGGTCTACGAAATGATGTTGTTAATAAGAATCTTGATGTCCTGGTTTCCACACAATCCCTATAACCCAATTGTTCGATTTCTCTATGAAACCACGGACCCTTATTTGAATATTTTCAGGCGTATTATCCCGCCCCTTGGCATGGTTGATATTTCCCCCATTGCGGCGTTTCTGGTATTGCGAATGATTCAATCCTTTGTCTTTAACTTGGTAAGATAAAATGAGATTGGAGCGAGCTTCCCTTTTGGGTTATTTAAAAAATCCGGAGGAAAAGGCTGTGTTGGCCAAGGTTTTAGATTCTGCGGAAACCGTTTTAAGAAACCATCGCCCACTGTTGACATCTTTTTATGACCCGTATCATACGGGTCTTATCGCTTCTATACTAGAACGGATTCAGGATATCGACTTTGCATCCTATGGGGGATATGATCTGTCGGAAAGGGTTCGTACGGTCATTTTCCCCGATTACCTGGAGGGTGAGGTTTTTGACTATGAAATTACCCTGTTAGCCGTGGAGGGTAATTTTAAAATGGTGAAGGTTAATCATAGGGATTTTCTAGGTTCTCTCTTGGGACTGGGTATTAAGCGAGAAATGGTTGGGGATTTAATTGTTTCAGATAAGGGATGCCAAGTCATGGTGGCCCGGGAGATTGCTCCCTACTTGATGGCAAACTTGACGAAGGTTCATAAAGTTCGGGTGGAAGTAAGAGAAATTTGTCCGGAAGAATTGAAACTGCCGGAGTTAAAGGTTAAGGAAATAAAAACCACCGTGGCTTCCCTAAGATTGGATACAGTGGCTGCCGCAGGCTTTGGCACATCCAGAAGCCGTATTGCCAGGGAAATACAAGCAGAAAGATTGAACTTAAATTGGCATTCCTGCTCGGATGTTGCTGCTTCGGTAAAAAGTGGTGATATGCTTTCTATACGAGGGCGGGGTAGGGTCGAAATAGCAGAAGTTAAAGGAAACACGAAAAGTGGCCGAATAAGTATAGTATTAAAACGATATTTATAGCCCTGAAGATACTCGGGCTAGAAGGCAACGGGGGTGTTTCGTAATGAGTTATTTAACGCCAATGGAGATTCAGGCTAAGGAGTTTGCTAAATCCCTAAGGGGCTATGATGCTAAACAAGTTGACCTGTGGGTTCAGAAAATAAAAGACAATTATGAGAAATTATATGTGGAAAACCATGAATTAAAAGAACGACTAAGTCAGAGCGAGGAAAGCATTGTTCACTACCGGGACCTGGAGGATGCTTTACAGCGTACCTTAGTAATGGCTCAAAAAAGTGCGGAAGATATGAAGAATAATGCTGAACGGGAATCAAAAATTATGTTGGAGCAGGCTGAGGTCTCTTCCAGAGCCATTACGCAAAAGGCCGAGGAAGAGGCAGAACGTATGGTTAAAGATGCTACCCACAAAGCTGAAAATATGTTGAAAATGGCTGAAGAAAGAGTTGGAGCCATCTTAGAAGAATACCGACGTTTGGAAAAACAGGCCAATGTGTTTAAGGTGAAGTTTAAAGCCCTGCTGGAGGCCCAGTTGGAGATGGTAGAGGGCAAACTCGGGACGGTGGATGAGGAGCATACTGCATAAATGTAGTTTAACAGCTACTTTGCTAAGAATTTTATGGCCTTTTTAATAGGATGCTGTTTTTTCATAGGAGTGTAATGGATGTTTGATATAAAAGAGGATCAAAATGGTGTGGTGGTAAAAGTACGGGTTCAGCCTAGGGCTTCCAAGAACAGCCTAGCCGGGGAGATGGAGGGGGCCCTTAAAGTGCGCCTTACGGCACCACCGGTGGACGGAGCTGCTAACGAAGCCTGCTGCAAGTTTTTTGGGGAACTCTTCGGAGTGGCAAAATCGAAGGTAGAAATCATAGCCGGACATACCGGACGCAATAAGCTAGTCCACATACAGGGGGTCACCGAGAAACAGGCACGATTTATCTTGAAGTAGGGTCTACCCATGAACAACCATTCACCCTATGGATATGAACAGTTTCTTGGGAATGTTGACCTTCCTGTCGGATTTGGTTATAATAGTGCTGTTTATTAATATTTTGAGTACCCTTGAACGGGATAGTAAATTGATGGAAGCTGTACAGAGAGTCCGGTGCCTGGTGGAATCCGGATCAGTGCCATCCTTTGAAGATCACCCGGGAGGTGCCTTTTGAAACCTGTAAAACAGGGAGTAGTTTTGGCCGGCTACACTCCGTTATCAGTGTATCGAGTGTTCGGGAAATAATCCTGTTCATTAGGGTGGTACCGCGGGTAAAACAGCTCGTCCCTTTGGGACGGGCTTTTATTTTTTGACAAATTATGTAAATGTCAGGAGTGAACTTACGTGGATTACAGTAAAACCTTAAATTTACCCCAAACACAATTTCCCATGAGAGGTAATTTGCCCCAGAGGGAACCGGAAACACAAAAGTACTGGCAAGAAATTGACCTGTATAAAAAGGTGCAGGAAAAAAACAAAGGCAAAACAAAGTTTATATTACATGATGGACCTCCCTATGCCAATGGACACATTCACCTGGGCCATACCCTTAACAAAGTATTAAAGGATATAATTGTCAAATATCGTTCCATGAGTGGTTATGATGCCCCCTATGTACCTGGTTGGGATACCCACGGTTTACCCATTGAGCAGCAGGCCATTAAACAACTGGGTATTAACCGTCACCAAGTTAATCCGGTGGAATTTAGGGCTAAATGCAAAGATTATGCCCTGAAATGGGCCAATACCCAAAGTGAGGAATTCCAGCGTTTGGGTGTCCGGGGAGACTGGGAAAACCCCTATTACACTTTGTTACCCCAATATGAAGCTACTCAAATTCGAGTCTTTGGTGAAATGGCCAAGAAAGGCTATATTTATAAGGGCCTGAAGCCTGTATATTGGTGTGCCAGCTGTGAAACTGCTCTGGCCGAAGCCGAAGTGGAATATGCTGATAAAACCTCTCCGTCTATTTATGTAAAATTCCCTGTTAAAGATGGCAAGGGCGTTTTACCCCAGGATGCTGCAGTGGTTATTTGGACCACCACTCCCTGGACATTGCCTGCTAACGTAGCTATCAGTGTTCATCCTGAATTTGAATATGTACTGGCTGCTGTACAGAACCAGAAGATTGTAGTGGCCAAGGAACTGCTGGAATCCTTTAAACAGGCCGTAGGTGCTGAAGAAGCAGAAATCCTAGCGACCTATCAAGGAGAGCAACTGGAGCGGGTAGTTTGCCAACATCCCTTTATTGATGAGCGCGAGTCGCTGGTAATTTTGGGTGAACACGTAACCTTAGATGCCGGTACCGGCGCTGTGCATACGGCTCCCGGACATGGTGAGGAAGACTTTATGGTTGGTAAAAAATATGAACTGCCGGTGCTGGCTCCCATAGATAACCGGGGTAGGTTTACCTCTGAGGGAGGCAAGTTTCAGGGACAGTTTATTATGGACGCCAACAAGACTATTATTGAAGAATTAAAAGAACGGGATGCTTTAATGGGGCATGTTAGCATTAAACACCAGTACCCCCATTGCTGGCGCTGCAAGCAGCCCATTTTCTTCCGGGCCACTGAACAGTGGTTTGCCTCGGTGGACGGTTTCCGACAGGAAGCTTTGCAGGCTATCCGTAATGTAAAATGGGTACCATCCTGGGGTGAAGATCGTATTTACAATATGGTAGAAGGCCGTGGTGACTGGTGCGTATCCCGTCAACGCACCTGGGGTGTACCTATTCCTATTTTTTATTGCAATGATTGTGGTAAAGAAATTATCACGGAGGAAACCATTTCTCATATTGAAAAGTTGTTCAGGGAGCATGGGTCTGATATCTGGTTTGCCAAGGAAGCTAATGAATTGGTGCCGGCCAGTCTGACTTGTCCTCACTGTGGTAAGGGTAAGGATTTCCGCAAAGAAACTGATACCATGGATGTTTGGTTTGACTCTGGCTCCAGTCACCTGGCTGTGTTAAATCAGCCGGAGCTTTGGCCGGAACAGCAACGGCCTGCCGACCTTTATCTGGAGGGCAGTGACCAGCATAGGGGTTGGTTTAATTCCTCTTTGTCCACCTCAGTGGCCGTCACAGGTAAGCCGCCCTATAAAACTGTGTTGACCCATGGTTTCACAGTGGATGAGAAGGGACGTAAAATGTCTAAATCCCTTGGTAATGTGGTGGATCCTTTAAAAATTTGCAGTCAAATGGGTGCGGATATTCTGCGACTGTGGGTTTCTTCTGCTGATTACCGAGCAGATCTGGCTTTATCCCAGAATATTTTAAAACAGATGACCGAGTCTTACCGTAAGATTAGAAATACAGCTAGGTTTCTGCTGGGTAACCTATATGACTTTGACCCGGTGAAAGACAAAGTGGCCTATGATAAGCTGCCGGAACTGGACCGTGTGGCCCTGATGGAGTTGCACAAGTTAATTAAACAAGTTTTGGCTGCCTATGAAAATTATGAGTTCCATATTGTTTACCACGCTGTACACAATTACTGCGTAGTAGACCTCAGTGCTTTCTACTTAGATATTATTAAGGACCGTCTCTACACTGCAGTTCCAGGCTCGCTGGAACGTCGGGCTGCTCAGACTGTTCTTTATGAGGCACTGGATGCCTTGGTTCGCCTGTTGACACCAGTACTTGCCTTTACCACCGAGGAAATTTACAAATATATGCCGGTGGTAGGAGACCGTTTGGCCAGTGTACAAATGCTGGATATGCCGGAAGTGAATGTTGAATATATGGATGTAGAGTTAGAGAAGAAGTGGGATAAAATTCATGAAATCCGCAAAGAGGTACTGAAGGCACTGGAAGTAGCTCGTAAGAACAAGGTGATTGGTAATGCATTGGAGGCAAAAGTAGACCTTTATGTTGCCGGGGATGTGGAAGAAGTTCTTAAACCAATGGCAGCAGAATTAACTACTCTGTTCATTGTTTCCAAGGTGAACCTGCATGGGCTGGCGGCAGCTCCCGCAGATGCCGTAAAAGCGGAAGAGTTGGAATTGGCTCTTCAAGTGGCTACTGCTGAAGGTGGTAAGTGTGAACGCTGTTGGATGTACCACGAAGAAGTAGGCAACGATGCCGAACACGCAACCCTCTGCCCCCGTTGTGCAACGGTGGTAAAAGAACATCATACTGCATAGATAAATCAAAAGAGTTACCTCCCAGTGAGGTAACTCTTTTCACTCCTCTGCCCGCAGAGCATCCAAATCAATAAGTCCCTTTTTTGCCCGCTGGGTAATAATACCGCCGATTCGTCCCGACTCTATGGATGTCAAGCCACCCCAGCCTTCTTTTTTAACCTTATCCGCCAGTCCCAATTCCTCGGCAATTTCCATTTTTAAAAGGTCCATAGGAGTAGGTTTTTTTTCACCTTTAATAGCATGTTTACTTTCTTTTTTCTTTTTAATCTGATTGTCTAATTTTGTAATGATGGAAACCATGATAACCTCCTTAGAAAAACTTGGCTTCTGCCAAGTCTTTTTAGACGTTGGCGGAAGCTAGTTTACCCTTATGCAGATCAGAAAGTTTTATACTTCTGATCTGCCCATAAGAGAACCCCCCGAAGGGGGGCTCTTATGGGGGTCCATAATGGTCAGTGGAGCGGTTGTAAACCTTTCATCGCAGACCCACGAAGGGATGAAAGGACAAAGGCGCCGACTTTCTTCAAGATCTAGCATTGGGAGAAACCATTTAGAACCCCGGTAAGTACATTATGCCCGGTAAGTACAAAATTATTATGAAACTACCGGGCTATTTGATATAGTATATTGAATAAAAGAAAACAACTAAGAAAGGATTAAATATTTTTTTCACTAAAAGGAAATGGTGAAAAAAGCTAGAAATAGTTAGAAAAGTCAAAATGAAAACGGATGATGATCGTGGGAGAGACCCCTCGGGGCGCCGAAGGAGCAATCTGGTTTACAGACGCTGTGTAAGACTGGTTAAACTCTCAGGCAAAGGGACTGCGATCGGACGGAACTCTGGAGAGTTCTTGCCAATGGCAGTTAGGCAAGACACCAAAGGGGAAGCTTCAAAGGAAGTCATCTCTCAGGTTACAAGGACAGAGTTATACCAGCATAGGTATAACTCCGTCCTTTTTGTTTTTGTTAGCGTATAGGTATTTTGTTTAGAACATAATACTACAGGGAGGTGGAAAAATGCAGGAACTAAAACGTACACCTTTGTACAACATCCATCTGGCAGCTGGAGCTAAGATGGTGGAATTTGGCGGTTGGTTGATGCCAGTACAGTATGAAGGAATTATTGCCGAACATCAGGCTGTGCGGTCCGCTGCGGGGTTATTTGATGTATCCCACATGGGTGAAATACAAATCTCTGGCCCAACTGCCAGGGAGTTTGTTCAAAGGCTGGTAACCAACGATATATCCAGATTAAAACCGGGGTGTGCAATTTATTCCCCCATGTGTAATCCCCAGGGAGGTACCGTTGATGATTTATTAGTATATCAACTGGAAGATCAACAATACTTGTTGGTAGTTAATGCCTCTAATACAGATAAGGATTTTCATTGGATTGTCAGTCAGCAGGTACCAGGTGTAGAGATACAAAATGTTTCAGAGGTAACTTGTCAATTGGCACTACAAGGGCCACAGGCAGAAAAAATTTTACAGAGGTTGACTGCAGTGGACCTAAGCCATATAAAATCCTTTTGCTTTGTCTATGGAGCCGTTGAGGGTATTCACTGTCTGATTTCCCGTACCGGTTATACTGGCGAAGCAGGTTTTGAACTATATTTTCCGGCGTCCCATGCGGAAAGGGTTTGGCAGGCGATTATGGCAACCGGAGCCACAGATGGCCTAAGACCTGTGGGCCTTGGAGCCAGAGATACTTTGCGCTTTGAAGCTTGCCTGGCACTCTATGGTCATGAATTAACCGATGATATTTCTCCACTGATGGCCGGATTGGGCTGGACGGTAAAATTTAATAAACCGGAATTTGTAGGGAAAGAACCTTTGCTGAAACAGAAGGAAGCAGGAACTACCTATCAGTTAGTGGGACTAGAGATGATTGACCGGGGCATTCCTCGTCAGGGATACGCTATTTTTAAAGAAGGTCAAGAAGTAGGGTGGATTACCTCTGGAACCTTTGCACCAACCCTGGGAAAAAATATGGGATTGGGTTATGTTGAAATACCATTTGCAGATGTAGGCAAAGAATTGAATATTATGGTTCGTAACAAGCCATTAAAGGCACGCATTGTGAAAAAACCATTTTATAAGCGGGAGGTTTAGAAAATGAAAGTACCCTCTGAGTTAAAGTATACCAAAGAACATGAATGGGTAAAAATTGAAGGAAACCGTGCTATTATTGGAATTACCTACTACGCCCAGGACTCCCTGGGGGATATTGTGTTTGTTGAACTCCCTTCTGTCGGAGATGCTGTTGAAGTAGAAGAACCCTTTGGTGTGGTAGAGTCCGTAAAGACAGCCAGTGATTTGTATGCACCGGTTAGTGGTCAGGTAGTAGAGGTTAATAATGAACCAATGGATTCACCGGAGGTTGTTAACCAGGACCCCTACGGCCAGGGCTGGATGATTATGGTGGAAATGTCCGACCCGTCCCAAATTGAGAAGCTAATGAGTGCCGAGGAATATCAGGCTTTAATAGAAGCCTAAAGAGGAAGAAGGTAGGTACGTTGAAATTTATTCCTCATACAGATGAAGAACGTCGCCAGATGCTAAAGCATTTGGCAGTGGAAAACACAGACCAACTGTTTAAGGATATTCCCTCAGAACTGCGACTCAATAGGGATCTGGCAGTGGAGGGTGGCTTGTCTGAAATGGAGCTGCAGAGCCATATGAACTCCCTAGCAGGCTTAAATACAGGGGTTGATCAAACCATTTGTTTTCTGGGGGCAGGGGCCTATGACCACTATATACCCAGTGCAGTAAAACATATTCTATCCCGTTCAGAATTTTATACAGCCTATACCCCCTACCAACCAGAAATCAGTCAAGGGGTATTACAGAGTATCTTTGAGTATCAAAGCATGATTTGTCTCTTAACTGGTATGGATGCGGCAAATGCATCCATGTATGATGGGGCCAGCGCTTTGGCTGAAGCGGCCTTGATGGCCTGTGCTGTTACCCGGCGTGATAAGGTTCTGGTAGCTAGTACCCTTCACCCGGAATATCGGGAAGTAGTAAAAACCTACTTACACGGTCCTGGTATTGAAATATCTGAAATTGCTTACCAGGAGGGGTTGTCCCAACTGGCCGATATAGATCAAAAGTTAGATAAAAAAACAGCTGCAGTCTTAGTCCAGTATCCAAATTTTTTTGGTTGCATTGAGGATCTGGGTAAAATTGCAGAGCAAGCCCATGCTAAGGGGGCCTTGCTGGTGGTTTGTGTGGATCCCATAGCCTTGGGAATCCTAAAATCGCCCGGCCAGTGTGGTGCTGATATTGTAGTGGGGGAAGGACAGTCCCTGGGAATTCCCCTATCCTACGGAGGTCCCTACCTTGGTTTTATGGCATGCAAGGACAAATATCTGCGCAAAATGCCGGGACGAATAGTGGGGCAAACTGTTGATGTAGAAGGACGCCGGGGCTATGTACTAACCCTGCAGGCCCGGGAACAACACATTCGCCGCGATAAAGCAACTTCAAACATTTGTTCCAACCAGGCCCTGTGTGCCCTGGCGGCCACCGTGTATTTGAGCTTAGTGGGTCGGCAAGGATTCAAGCAGGTAGCAGAATTATGTCTACAAAAGACAGCCTATGCTAAGGAATTACTGGCCGCTTTACCAGGATACCAACTACCCTGGCAGACACCAGTGTTTAAGGAATTTGTATTAAAAACTAAAGAAGCACCAGAGGTTATTAATCGAGAACTCCTTAAGGAGAATATTCTGGGTGGTCTTGATTTAGGAGGTTATTACCCAGAGTTAGCAGGACATATGTTATTTTGCGTAACAGAGAAAAGAAGTCGCCGGGAAATAGAATTACTGGCGGCACGATTGGGGGCAATATCATGACGGAAAAATTAATATTTGAACTGGGTTCACCCGGTCGTCAGGGTGTCCTGTTTCCGGCCAATGATGTTCCAGAGATTCCCCCCCATGAATTGTTGCCAAGGGATTTAATAAGGGAACAAGAGGTACCGCTGCCGGAGGTCAGTGAAGGGGATGCTGTACGACATTTTGTCAGGCTATCCAGAATGAACTTTGGAGTGGATGTGGGGTTTTATCCTCTGGGTTCCTGCACCATGAAATACAATCCCAAAGTGGCAGAGGATGCAGCAGGGCTAAGTGGCTTTGCCAATATTCACCCCTATCAGCCCGATGAAATTAGCCAGGGGGCACTGCAACTGATGTATGAAACCCAGCAGGATCTTGCTGAAATCACCGGTATGGATGCCTTTACCCTACAGCCGGCTGCTGGGGCCCAGGGTGAATTAACTGGGATGTTGATTATTAAGGCCTACCTGGAAAGCAAGGGAGAGACCGGGCGGAACAAGGTCATTGTTCCGGATTCGGCTCACGGTACCAACCCAGCCACAGCGGCCCTTTGTGGTTTTAAAGTGGTGGAAGTAAAATCGGATCAACGAGGTGGTGTTGATCTCGCAGCTTTAAAGCAATTGTTGGGGCCGGATGTGGCGGCTCTCATGCTGACGAACCCAAGCACCTTAGGCTTGTTTGAAGATAATATTACAGAAATTGCTGCACTGGTACACCAGGCCGGAGGACTATTATATTACGACGGTGCAAACCTGAATGCTATTATGGGGTATGCCCGTCCTGGCGATATGGGTTTCGATGTGGTTCACCTGAATCTACATAAAACCTTTGGCACACCCCATGGTGGTGGAGGCCCAGGCTCTGGGCCCGTAGGTGTAAAGGCTGAATTGGCACCGTTCCTTCCTAAACCTGTGATTATTCAAAGAGAAGGCAACTACCTGCCGGATTATCATCGTCCCCAGTCCATTGGTCGAGTTAAAGCCTTTTTTGCAAATTTTAGTGTTATTGTTAAGGCCTATACCTATTTGCGGTCTTTGGGCGGTAAGGGGTTAAAAGAGGTTTCAGAACACGCAGTACTAAATGCAAACTATCTAATGAAACAGCTTTCGGACCATTTTCGGGTTCCCTATCAAAGGACTTGTATGCATGAGTTTGTGGTTTCCCCACCTGAGGATATGAAGGAGCAGGGGATTAAAACCCTGGATATTGCTAAAAGGCTTCTGGATTATGGTTATCACCCACCTACGGTTTACTTTCCTTTAATTGTGGAAGAAGCTCTGATGTTTGAACCCACGGAAACGGAAAGCAAAGAAACTCTGGATGAATTTGCTCATAATTTAATTAAGGTATTGGCAGAGGCCAGAGAAAACCCGGATAAGTTAAGAAATGCCCCTTACACCACACCGATACGGAGGTTGGATGAAGTAATGGCTGCTCGCAAGCCCCTAGTGGGTTGGTTTCCGGAATAATACGGGCAGGCAGTGTGCTTGCTAGAAATATTTATACTATGATATACTTTATCCGTCAGGCCATCGTTAAAAGGCCGGACCGACACAGGTAACGGACTCCCGTGGGATTCATCTGACCCTCAAAGGATGAAGTCACACGGGTTTTATTTTTTGGGAGGCAACTGGTGGAGTCTACACAAAGGAAGAAATTAAAAGTAGCAAGACTTTCTATAATATCGAATACCTGCTTAACCATCGGTAAATTGGTGGTGGGCTTGAGCATGGGCTCAGTTGGGGTGATATCCGAAGCGGTTCATTCGGGACTGGATTTAATTGCATCCCTAATTGCTTTCATGGCGGTGCGTCAATCGGGCAAGCCCGCCGA
Source organism: Desulforamulus reducens MI-1 (assembly GCF_000016165.1). Classification (GTDB taxonomy): domain Bacteria; phylum Bacillota; class Desulfotomaculia; order Desulfotomaculales; family Desulfotomaculaceae; genus Desulfotomaculum; species Desulfotomaculum reducens. The sequence goes on from NC_009253.1 coordinate 778,707, forward strand.
TGAAGATCACCACTATGGGCATGGAAAATATGAGAACCTGGCTGGTATTTTAGAAGCCCTATTGATTCTTGTTGCAGGTGTGGGCATTTTTATTCAGGCTGTACCGAAGATACTAGGGGGTGGCGGTGAAATTGAATCCCTAGGTTGGGGGGCTGCAGTGATGGCTCTTTCCGCAGGAGTTAACTTTATTATTTCCAAAAGATTGATTGCCGTGGGGAAAGAAACCGATTCACCGGCTCTGGTGGCAGATGGCTGGCACCTAAAAACGGATGTTTATACTTCACTGGGGGTTTTTGCGGGGTTAGGAACCATTTACTTAACTGGATATACTCTGCTGGATCCCATCATAGCAATTATAGTGGGTATTTTGATTCTAAAAGCAAGCTTTGATTTAATTCGAGAATCCTTAGGGGTTATACTGGATGTTAGCTTACCACCGGAGGAAGAAGAAAAAATCAAAGAGGTATTAAGAAGGCATGCGGGACAATATATTGAGTACCATGGTCTGCGCACCCGGAAATCTGGTCCTTACCGTTACGTGGACCTTCACTTGGTGGTACCAAGGCACTTGCCTATTGGTACAGTTCATTTGTTATGTGACCAGATTGAGGAAAAGATTGAGGAAGAGTTATCGAAAGTTCAGGTATTAATTCATAGTGAGCCCTGTGAAGCGGCGAAGGAACCCCTGGAAGAGGGCTGTTCAACATCATGTATTTCAAGGAGTTGTCCCAAAGGGCCAAAAGATTAAAAATATAGTTGATGAGACCGAGGGATGCTTCTGCCCTGGGGCAGTTTTTTGCGACAAGGGAGAATCGTCCCCCTCTGTCACAAAGGTTTATCGGGCCACTCCTTTATGGAAGGAGTGTTTTTCATTTTTGCCCTGCAACACTGCATAGGGGGAGAGAGTACCGGCTATGCTGGCCAGATTTGGTGCCTTAAAATCGATTTTTACAGAATAGATTCGTTTGATTGTAGATTTTACATTTTTAATACAAGGAAAAGAAAAATCGCTATTTTGATTGAGCAGGGCAGTGTCTGGGAGTTGTTCTATGACAAGAACAGCAGGCTTAAAACGACGATTTAAACCTACAGAATTTCGAGCGTCAATCATGGCTTCTAACAAAGTGGCTCGAATCCGATGTTTTGCTTGTAGTCCAGCTTCCATAATCGCTCTGATCTCATCAAGGGGTCCCCCGAAATATACGATAGCCATAGGAAAACTCCTTTCCTGCAAGTTTGGTTAAAACATTTAACATAATATTGCAAAAAATATGCCAATAAAAAAATATTTTTTGCAATATTAGAATATACAAAATGTTCGGATAAACACACGGAAAACAAGATAATAGCTGGCCTGGCTTGTCTTAAACAATAGTATTCGAACATTCGGGTGTGACAGTTTTTAGAACAACAATGTTCCGAAATTACACATTGCACTAATTTCGAACACATAAAAGGAGAAGAGGATTATCTCCCCTCCTCCTTTTATGTATCCTTAACTTCCTTGGGCTGAGCTTCGGTTGAAATGTGGTCTTTAAATTCAGCAATTAACATACCAGTTAAAATCAACAGACAGCCAACCCATTGACGGTCTGACAAGATTTCTCCGGCCCAGAGCCAGCCAGTTGCAGCCGCAAAAACCGGTTCCATGATGAAGATAATGGCCGTGTGTGTGGCTGAAGTAAACCGTTGCACCGAATTTTGAATTAAAAAGGCCAGAGCTGTGGCAGGAATGGCAGTAATAAAAAGACCATTCAAGACAGGGCGGCTAAATTCATCGGGTAAGGTTTCAAGTGCCAACCCGCAACCTAGACTAATGATGGCTACTACACCTACCTGAAGAATTGCCAATAAAATGGGATCACGAGTGGGTGCATATTTTCCTACCAAAATAATATGTCCTGCATAGGATACTGCACAGAAAAAGCAAAGGATATCCCCAAAATTTATACTTAGATTATTACCCAAGGATAATAGGCCCAGCCCAACTGTGGCACTGGTGATGCCTAATAAAACAGAATTACCCGGTATTTTCCAGGTTATCAAGGATGAAAATAGTGGTACAAGCACCACAGCCAAACCTGTAATGAAACCAGCATTGGAAGCGGTGGTATATTGCAGACCAACGGTTTGAAAGGCATAGCCGGCAAATAAAAAAGCACCGATAATAAAGCCGGCCTTAATTGTTTCAATATTTAAGTTTTGCAACCTTTTCCAATAGATTAGGGCCAGGAAAGCAAAGGCTATGGCGAAGCGTATGCCAATAAAGTAGTAGGGGCCAATACCGGAAAGCGCGTCCTGTACGACAACAAAGGTTACGCCCCATACAAAAGTAACCGCCAACAGGGCTAGGTCTGCCTGTATTTGAATTGCTTTTGCCATTTATTCACCTCCAGCAAAAATATTCCTGTATATTTTCTCACTCAGTTGATTAACTGTCAATTTACAGTTGTCCTAGAAAATATTACATTATAAAAATATTACGAGTCTGAAAGAAGGATTTTGACGAGGAAAGACGAATTTAATTTTTATTAGCATTGGTAACTAATTATTCATTGATGTAATAAGTTACCAACCCTGGAAGAATAATTTGGGAGGGAATACGTATGAAGAAAACTTTAAAGTTTGTTTTACTGGCCGTATTGGTTCTGGCTTTGGCAGTTGCTGCAGTGGGTTGCGACGGCAGTGAACCTACCAAAGAACAAGCCAAGGATGCTGCTAAGCCCAAACTAATTGCAGCAGCCGATGCTACCTTTGCGCCCTTTGAATTTACCGACCCCAAAACGGGTAAATATGTTGGCTTTGATGTTGAATTAATCCAAGCTCTTTGTGATGAAGCTGGATATGAACTGGAATTTCGCAGCATGGGTTTTGATGGTCTAATTGCTGCCCTACAAGCCAATCAAATTGATGCAGCTGTTTCGGCTATGACTATTACAGATGAACGTAAAAAGGAAGTAGACTTTTCCGATCCCTATTATAAGTCCGGTCTTGTTGTTGCTGTTCAGGCAAAAGATACAGAAATTAAAGGCTTTGAAGATTTAAAAGGGAAGAAGATCGCTGTGCAAAGTGGTACCACCGGTGCTTTGCAGGCTGAAAAGATCACAGATAAAGACAAGATCACTTACTTTACCAATGCAGATCAGGCTCTATTAGAACTTAAAAACGGTGCTGTGGATGCAGTGGTCAATGACTTTCCTGTAAGCGCATATTTTATACAGCAGGGTAATAAAGAGGTAAAAATGGTAGGTGAAATTCTTTCAGCAGAAGAATATGGAATTGCTGTTCCCAAGGGAAAAACTGAGACGGTGGAAAAATTAAATGCTGCTCTGAAAAAAATAAAGGAAAATGGTAAGTATGATCAAATTTACAAGAAGTGGTTTGGCGAAGAACCAAAATAAAGGTCGACTGACAACAGGATATCATGTACAATAGTGTATGCGTAACAATACTGTTACGCATATATTTATGCAATTAAGAAAGAGGTAGGTGAAGGTATGGAGCTTTTACAGATTTGGAAAGATGCTTTCCCAATATTAATGATGGGTCTAAAACTGACTATTCAGTTGACTTCTTTAGCAGTATTTTTTGGCTGTATTATAGGGTTATTTGTTGGGCTGGGTAAAATGAGCCGGATCAAGTTGATTAAGATTCCTGCTATCACATATATTGAATTTTTCCGTGGTTCGCCTTTACTGGTGCAATTATTTTTAATTTATTTTGGTCTACCCCAAATTCTTGGACATCCGGTTGATCGGTTTTGGTCTGCTGTGGCGGTCCTTAGCTTAAACAGTGGTGCTTACTGTGCTGAAATATTCCGTGCAGGTATCCAGTCCATTGAGAAAGGCCAAATGGAAGCCGCCCGGTCATTGGGTATGACCCATATACAAGCCATGAGGTATGTTATTCTACCCCAAGCATTTAAGAGAGTTATTCCTCCACTGGGCAATGAATTTATTGCCATGATGAAAGACACCTCGTTGGTTTCGGTCATTGGCATGGCAGAACTTGCCCGGAGTGGTCAATTATATATTTCGACCACCTATAAAGCCTTTCAGATATGGTTCCTAGTGGCCATTTTCTATATTGTGATGACTCTGTTTATATCCGAGTTCTTTGTCAACCGCATGGAAAGGAGGTTGCAGGCCGGTGATCATAGCTAAAAATGTTGAAAAAAGCTTTGGCCAACTCCAGGTCCTTCGTGGCATTGATTTACATGTGAAAGAGCAGGAAGTTGTTGTTATTATTGGACCCTCCGGTTCTGGTAAAAGTACTTTTCTGCGTTGCCTGAATTTATTAGAGGAACCCACCTCTGGGGAAATCACTGTTGATAACCTGTGTTTAACCGATAAGAGTGCTGACATTAATAAAATTCGCCAAAATGTAGGGATGGTTTTCCAACGGTTTAATTTGTTCCCTCACAAGACGGCCCTTGAGAATATAACTTTGGCCCCGTCAAAAGTAAAAGGGATTACAAACAATGAAGCCACTGCCATTGCCCGGGATTTACTGGTGAAGGTAGGTTTAAAGGATAAAGAGGATGTTTATCCCGACCAGCTATCTGGTGGTCAGCAACAAAGGGTGGCCATTGCCCGGGCCCTTGCCATGAAACCAAAGGTTATGTTATTTGATGAACCAACTTCTGCGCTGGACCCTGAAATGGTTGGAGAAGTTCTGGGCGTAATGAAAGACTTAGCCCGTGAAGGTATGACAATGGTTGTTGTTACGCATGAAATGGGCTTTGCCCGTGAGGTGGGGGATCGGGTTTTATTTATTGATGAAGGGAAAGTTATCGAACAGGGAACTCCAGAACAAATTTTTGGAAACCCTCAACATGAGCGTACTAAAGCCTTCTTAAATAAGATTCTATAATAACAAATCAGGGAAACCCATCATTCTGAGGGTTTCCCTGATTTGTTCCTCTTCTCGTTACTTAGATAGCTTCTCTCATAAGGTCAAGATACTCTTCACCCAGTTTTGTTAAAGAACAAATTTTGCTCTTGCCTTCAGAAGTTACTTCTACCAGACCGAGGGCAAACAATTGCATAACAACATGATCCAATACAGCCCTTTTTACTTTAGCAGTTAAAGATAGTTCTTCCTTATTCATTTTACCTTCATCAATGAGAGCTCTCAGAACTCTTTCTGCTTCCACTGGTAAGCGGTTGTTTACTTCCTTAAAGTATTGTGACATGGTAAGTTCAGTCATTTTCTAGCGCTCCTTTACTAGCAGTTAGTTAATGTTATCTAATCAAAGTATTGACATAGATTAATGAATTTATTCGTTAGTTTAGGAAAATTTTTATAATTAATCAGTAAATCAAGTGGAAATGGTGCTTTTCCTTTACCTGAATGATTGACTGATTTATAATTTAAACTATAATTTATCGAAATTAACGGGGGACAGTCATGCGAAGACAAAAAAAGTGGCGCGTGAAAGCACCAAATCCCGCGTTGCAACAGATTCTTTCTTTCGAATTAGGTATTTCTAAAATCTTTGCCCAGTTATTAATTAACCGAGGAATCTATACCGTTGATCAGGCCAGAGCGTTTCTAGGTAGTGAATTAGACAAAATGTTCAGTCCCTGGCTAATGCAGGATATGAAGAAAGCTGTTGAACGTATTCTCGGGGCCAGAGATAAGGGTGAACAGATTTTAGTATACGGGGACTATGATGTAGATGGTATTACTGGTACCACGGTTTTGGTATTGGCCCTTCGAAGGCTTGGTTGCAAGGCGGATTATTTTATCCCACATCGATTGGAAGAAGGTTACGGTCTTAATAAGGTTGCCCTGGAACGGGCAGTGGAACGGGGCGTTTCCTTAGTGGTGACAGTGGACTGTGGCATCAGTGGGGCCGAAGAGGTAGAAGTGGCAAAGGCATTAGGTTTGGAGGTGGTCATTACAGATCACCACGAACCACCGGTTCAATTACCCGCTGCAGTGGCGATTTTGGATCCCAAGAGATCCGGCTGTAGTTACCCTTTTAAGGAGTTAGCTGGCGTGGGTGTGGCGCTTAAATTAATTCAAGGACTTTTTGAACAGGCAGGGTTGAGCCAACGCAATTGGGAAGAATATTTGGACCTTGTATGCCTGGGAACAGTGGCGGATATTGTTCCCCTGCAGGGTGAAAATCGTATTCTAGTCAAGCATGGGCTACCCCAAATTAGCAATAGTAAGCGGCCTGGTTTGCAGGCGTTAATTAAGGTCAGTGGCATAAAAGCCGAGGTGTTAGGCACTAGGGAATTGGGCTTTGGTCTGGCTCCCCGTTTGAATGCCGCTGGACGAATGGGCGATGCGGGTCTTGGTGTAGAACTTTTGCTGGCAGAAGATTTATTAGTGGCAGAGGAAATGGCAGAGGAATTAGACAGAGGAAATCATGAAAGACAACAGGTGGAGTCAAAGGTTCTGTCAGAGGCTCTGGCTTTGCTGGAGACAGATTCGGAAATTTCCCAGGGTAAAGTGTTGGTGCTGGCTTCCGAGAATTGGCATCCTGGTGTCATTGGCATTGTTGCCTCCAGATTGGTGGATCGATTTTACCGGCCAGTTTTTATGATCAGTCTAGAAGAAGGGAAAGGAAAGGGATCGGCCAGAAGTATACCCGGCTTTAATTTGTATCAGGCTATGGTTAGTTGTCAGGATCATTTGGAACAGTTTGGTGGACACGCTATGGCTGCGGGTTTTAGTATACATGTAGATAAAATTAATGAATTTCGCAAGACAATCAACGCAATGGCAGAAGAATTTCTTTCAGAAGAACACCTGACACCAAACCTTGACTTAGATGCCTTAATTAACCTGAACGATCTTTCCATGGATACTGTTCAGGAGTTGAATCAGTTATCACCTCTGGGACATTGTAACCCAGGACCTATCTTAGGATGTTGCCAGGCAACGGTTATTAACTGTCGGGAGGTTGGTAAGAACGGTGGCCACCTAAAAATGAGGGTTCGGGAGGATCACACAGTTTTAGACGGAATTGGCTTCAACTTAGCCTCCTACAGTGAAATGCTGGCCGCTAACGATACAGTGGATATGGCCTTTATTCCTTCTATTAATGTATGGAATGGTCGTACCTCTGTTCAATTGGAAGTCAAGGAACTGAAAGAAACCGGCGAGGTAGCGTCTCAATTGGTTGAAGCAGGGGAATATGACAGGGAAGTAAAAAGGACCTTGACCAAATTCTTGCACTTACCGAAGGAAAAGATTGCAGAAAGCCTGGTTCCCTTAGGAATTTTACACCTATTGAAGCTTTACAATACAGATTATATTGAGGATAGTAGTCCATGTAAACTTCAAATAGAAGATTATAGGAACAATCCGGATCGACTGGCTCAACTGGTACAATTGGTGGAAGCCAAGGACTCCTCTATAATTATCGTAGAAAGTACAGCCCAAGCAATTCAAATAACAACCTTTTTAAGCGAACAGGGTGACTCCTTTGGAACCCTGGCAGTTTATCACCCGGCATTAGAGGATTGTGAAGTAAAGCAATTGAGGTCCTTTGTACAATCCGGCAGGGCCAAAGTGCTGGTAACTACACCTTTTCATCCCCTAAAGGATTTTAATTTTGAGCAGGTGATTTTCTATTACCTGCCATATCAACTGGCAGAATGTATCCTTGATGATGGGTGTGCCAGTAGGGTTGTTTTACTGGGGGGAGAAAAGCAAGCTGCAGAAAGCCGGGAACATATTGATGCAATGGCGCCGGAGCGGCAGGCCCTGGGGGAAGTATTTAAGTTATTAAGACAAAGAATAAATCAACAGGCCAACGGGGAAATCACACTGGAGGAACTATGTGCCTGCTTAAAGAAATATTATCCGAAGGCATCTCAACATACCGCCGAAGTGAGTCTAAATGTTTTCCAAGAGTTAGGGCTGTTAGAGTATAAAAATCAAGGTGATATTTATTTCTATAGAATTAATCTTCAGGTCAGGGGCGATTTACAGAATTCGCAAACTTACAAATGGTCACTACATACAAAGGAAGAATGTCTACGTTTTCAGCGGCAGTATCTATCTGCAACGGTGGAGGAGTTAGGGCGGCTGTTCACATGCAAGTTATAAGGAGGAAGGATCATGGATTTTTCCAGCAAGATTCGCTTAATTAAAGATTTTCCTAAACCGGGCATTAATTTCAGGGATATTACAACCTTGCTACAGGATGCGAAGGCATTTAAACAGGCCGTAGACGCAATGGTTGGGTTATGCAAAGATTTTGATGTGGATGTTATTGCTTGTCCCGAGGCTAGGGGGTTTGTTCTGGGCGCACCGATGGCCTATGCCATGGGAAAAGGTCTGGTATTACTAAGAAAACCAGGTAAATTACCTGGAAAAGCTGTTTCCCATAGTTACCAGCTGGAATACGGTATGGATTCCCTGGAGGTGCATGAGGGTGCCATTCTTCCCGGTCACAAGGTACTGCTGGTGGATGATGTGCTGGCCACAGGTGGTACAGTGGCAGCCGGGGTTGAGCTGATTAAGAAGACCGGTGGTGAAGTGGTTGGCATTGCCTTTCTCATTGAGTTACTGGGACTTAATGCTCGTGACAAACTGGGTAATTACCCAGTTGTAACATTGCTACAGCTTGATGCATAGGGTATTCTATTCTGGTAAGGAGGTGAAAGCATGTCTTCACTGTTTGAGTTAGAACAAAAGGTATTGCTTTATAATCCTTCGGTGGACATTGCTTTCCTCCGCAAGGCTTATAATTTTGCAGAGAATGCGCACCGGGGGCAGAAGCGAATTTCAGGTGAGGATTACATTGTTCACCCATTGGCCATAGCTATTATCCTGGCCGAACTACAGCTGGATGTTCAAACAGTGGCTGCTGGTCTTCTACATGATGTTGTGGAAGATACAGGTATAACTCTAGAAGACATTGAGAAAAATTTTAGCCTGGAAATTGCAACAATGGTGGATGGGGTCACTAAGCTAGGTAAATTGCAATTTCAAACTAAAGAGGAACGGCAGGCTGAAAATCTGCGTAAGATGTTCCTGGCCATGGCTAAAGATATCCGGGTGATTTTGATTAAGCTGGCAGATCGGCTACATAACCTAAGAACCCTGCAGTTTCAATCCGAGCGCAAGCAAAAGGAAGTGGCGGAGGAAACCCTACACTTTTTTACTCCGATGGCCCATCGTTTGGGTATCTATAAAATTAAATGGGAACTAGAGGACCTTTCCTTCCGGTACCTGGAACCAGAACAATACCAACGTATGAAGGTGCAAATTGCAAAATCCCGAGCCAAACGAGAAGAATACATCCAAGAGGTTATTAAGGAATTGGCTGCCAAACTTTCGGCTGTTAATATCAAATCTGAGATTCAAGGCAGACCAAAAAATCTTTACTCGATCTATCAAAAAATGGTGGAGCAACAAAAGGAATTAAAGGATATCTTCGACGTACAGGCTGTGCGGGTCCTAGTGAACTCTGTTAAAGACTGCTATGGTTCCCTGGGGATTGCCCATACCCTCTGGAAGCCCATACCCGGCCGATTTAAAGATTATATTGCCATGCCTAAATCCAATATGTACCAGTCCTTGCATACCACTGTTATTGGTCCCCATGGTGAACCTGTGGAAATACAAATTCGCACATGGGATATGCATAAGGTGGCAGAGTACGGTATTGCAGCTCACTGGAGATATAAAGAAGGTTCCCAGGAAGAGAAGGATTTTGATAAAAAACTGGCCTGGATACGTCAGATGTTAGATGCCCAGCACGAGGCCAGAGATGCTAAAGAGTTTATGGAAAACTTAAAGGTTGACCTGTTTTCCCAATCTGTTTTTGTTTTTACACCCAAGGGGGATGTCATGGAACTTCCAGCTGGTGCTGTTCCCCTGGATTTTGCATATAGAATTCATACCGATGTAGGGCACCGTACTGTGGGGGCTAAAGTAAATGGTAGAATTGTACCACTGGACCATGTGTTAAAAAACGGAAATATTATTGAAATTATTACATCAAAGGTTAGTAATGGACCCAGTCGAGATTGGCTCAGCATTGTTAAAACCCCCCAAGCCAAAAACCGCATTCGTCAATGGTTTAAGAAGGAAAGACGGGAAGATAATATTAACCGGGGTAGGGATGCCCTGGAGCGTGAGGCCCGTAAGCAGGGTTTAGAATTGGAGCAGGTCCGGGGTGAAAAATTACAAGAATATGCCAGGAAATTAGTTCAGGCTTCTATTGATGATTTATATGCTGCCATCGGCGATGGCCAGATTATCCCCAGTCAAGTTGTGTCAAAGCTCCGGGAAGAATATCGTACAGAAAAAGAAAGACGTCCCCTGGCTGAAGAAATGATGAAGAAGGCGGAAGGCAAAGAATGGGGAAAACCAACCCAGGGTATTCGGGTTAAAGGCATCGATAATTTACTCATTCGCTTAGCACACTGCTGTAATCCGGTGCCCGGTGACCCCATTGTTGGTTATATAACAAGAGGGAGAGGGGTTTCGATACACAGGGCGGATTGCCTTAATATTCAACCCATTCAAAGGGACGAACCCGAACGGGTTGTTGAAGTAGCTTGGGATAAAGAATTCCAATCTCCTTTCCAGGTTAAACTGGAGATTACAGGATTGGACCGGGCAGGTTTCTTAAATGATGTATTGAATGTGTTACTTGATTTGAAGATCAATGCCAGCAGGGTGAACGCTCGCTCAAGAAAGGATCAGATGTCCACCGTGGAATTGGCGCTGCAGGTGCGAAACACTGAACAGTTAGAGTATTTGATGAATAAAATGAAAAGAGTAAAAGATACTTATGGCGTTCGTCGTGTTTCCACGGGGTAGTATTGGTTATGGTAATGTTTGTTCGGAGGTAAAAAATAAATGCGTGCAGTGGTTCAAAGGGTTCTGAAGGGTTCTGTGACAGTCAATAATGAGGTGGTTGGCAAAATCGGGCAGGGCTTAGTGGTTCTGTTGGGGGTTGGACAGGGGGATTGTGTTGATGATGCCCGGTACCTGGCAGATAAAATAAGCCAATTAAGAATTTTTGATGATGAGCAAGGAAAATTAAACCTTTCCATTCAGGATGTAAAGGGCAGTATATTGGCCATATCCCAATTTACTCTCTATGGGGATTGTAGAAAGGGTAGAAGACCCGGTTATTCCGGGGCTGCAGCACCAGACACAGCCAGGGAATTATATGAAAGCTTTGTGCAAAGACTTGTTTGTAACGGTCTCACCACTTCTACCGGTGTTTTTCAGGAACATATGGTTGTAGAAATTATTAACGATGGTCCGGTAACGTTGCTATTGGATAGCCGTAAGGGCTTTTAAAAAGGACGGAGGGATGTTGCATTGTATATTGAGACATTGCCAGTGGGAAGTTATGAAGCGAACTGCTATATCATTGGCTGTGAAGAAACCCGTAAGGCTGTAGTGGTGGATCCTGGGGACGAAGCAGAACGCATTCAGGAAAGGCTAAAAAAGCTTAATTTCAAAGTAGAAGCCATTGTACTTACCCATGGACATAGTGATCATATCGGAGCCGTTGGTGACCTTCAAAGGGCCACTGCAGCCCAAGTACTCATTCACAAAGACGATGCAGAGATGCTTATAAATCCGGCTAAAAACCTTTCCACCTGGATGGGTGAACATATGGTCTTTAATCCAGCGGATCGACTATTGGTAGACGGGGATACCATTCAGATTGGCAATATAACCTTGGAGGTACTTCATACTCCCGGACATACCCCAGGTGGCATTTGTCTAAAGGCGGGGAAAGACCTCTTTAGCGGTGATACCCTGTTTGCCCAATCCATTGGTCGCAGTGATTTTCCCGGCGGTAGCCATTCCACACTGATTGGTTCAATAAAAAGTAAATTACTTGTACTGTCTGATGAAACAAAGGTTTATCCGGGACATGGTCCCGCCTCCACCATTGGCCAGGAGAAAAGACATAACCCCTTTTTTTAACAACAACGCCACGGTTACTGTGGCGTTTTTTTCTACACAGAAAATCAATTAGCAGGTTATTTCGTGGGAGGGTAAAACATGCTAAATCGAACAAAAACCAGTACAGATGTAGAGTTAATTGTTGATTTATATGAAAGGGATAAGGCTGCTTTAACAGCCATATTAGTTAATATCCGGGAAATTATCCTGCTGAACCAAACAGATGAACATACCATGGTGACAAAAATAAAAGAATACCTTAATCAACAAGGGATACAAGTTTAAATTTATATGCCTTGGTTAGCTAGGAGGGGAGGGCATATCAATGAAGGTACTTATAACAGGAGGAACAGGTTTCGTAGGTTCTTCCCTGGTAAAGCATCTTGCGGAGCATAATCATCAGGTGGTGGTGGTGTCCCGACAGGAGTATTCCCCCCAAAAAAGTATTGCTTACTCACGTTTACCCGAATCTGAGCAAATATTTCCCCGGCAATTGCTAGCGCAGACCGATGCTATTATAAACCTAGGTGGACATAATATTTCCCAGGGCCGCTGGAGTAAAACTGTCAAAAATCGCATCTTAGAAAGTCGGCTGCAGCTTACTGAAAAGATTGTCAAAAGTATACGTAAAAATAAAGAAGAGGGGCTTGTCTATCCGAAGGTGTTGGTTAATGCCTCTGCGGTAGGCTACTACGGTATTCATTCCCATCATGTCTTTAGCGAAGAAAGTCAGGCCGGTCAAGGCTTTTTGGCAGAGGTATGTAGGCGCTGGGAGGAGGCAGCCCAGGAAGCTGAAAAATTAAAGGTGAGGGTAGTCATTTTGCGCCTAGGGGTGGTATTGGTGGCTTTATTGGTGGTGGTAAACAGTGGTGTTCCTGGATTCACCGGGATGATGTAGTACGCATTGTAACCCAGGCCCTGGGAAAAAAATCCTGGACCCGTCTGCCTGCCTTTATGGCCAAGCTGCTGCTGGGAGAAATGGCGGAGGAGCTTTTGATCAATGGTCAAAGGGTCCTTCCTGGCAAGCTTCTGTCTATGAACTATCCCTTTAAGTATCCAGAAATTGATTCAGCTATTAAGGATGCTTTGGCAGGTCTCCTTAAAGGGGAAAATAATAAAAAGAGGCAGTGGCCTCTTTTTAGCATATCAGAAAGTATAAAACTTTCCGATATGCATAAGGGCAAACTAAGGCTCCGCCGACGTCTAAAGACTTGGCGAAGCCAAGTTTTTCTAATTATTTTACAACCAACTCCTTGATAACCTCTTGATTTTCCATATTGATGAGTTGAATATTACCATCATCAATGACTGCAACTGAATGGATGCCGTCCTTAGGCAGAGCGGTACTGCCAGGGTTTAAAACAATTAAATTTTCATCCTGGTTGAGTTCTTTCACATGGGTATGACCGTAAATAAACAAATCTGCGCCATAATCCCTGGCCATTTTTATGTACTCCTTTTTATCTCTGGTATAGCCGTGGGAAACCAGTATTTTAAGACCGCCTAATTGCAGAAATACATAGGGGCTTTGGATAGGATGCTGCAAAACCATTTGGTCCACATCAGCATCACAGTTACCCCGGGCTATAATAATATTTTTCATACCATTTATTTTTTCAGCCAGTTCCTTGGGGGAATAGCCTTCGGGTAAAGGGTTTCTGGGCCCATGATAAAGAACATCTCCACCGTGGATGATATAATCGCATCCCCCTAAGGTATTCAGAGCCTTTTTAAAATAGAACAAACTACCATGTGTGTCACTGATAATACCAATTCTCATCGAATTCACTCCCTGTTATAGCAATGTTTTTCAATAATTATATTATATTCTAAAACATTTTTTTACAGGATGCTACGCAAAGGGAGAAAAGGAATGCTACAGGATATTGGTGAATTTATGGAAAGCACTGAAACTTGTTTCGGCCGAAAATAGGACGCTATCGACTGACTGTAGTCAGTGATTTAGTGTGTCTCATCGTAAGATAGTGTAGTAACCTTGGTAAAGTCACCTCTCTTAATTTCCTCTGAGCTAGCCCCTTTCTCTAGAAAATCTCGCATTCCGGGTGCAACTAGAGGTTTCTCCTGTTTTTTGTTGTTACCAACCATAAAAAGCATCTCCTTTGATAAATGAAATTAATTTATGTTTTCCTTACTGGTAACAGAATATGTTAGAAAAAGATCACCGGCCTACATTTGATTCCGGTGATCTTTGAACACTCTTATTTATTTTTATCGTAAGCGGGTTTTACCCAAATATTCATGTTTTCAAAATCCCCGGCAATATGACAGTTGTTAATCAAGGTACCTTGAGAATCATATCCTAAGCGGTGGAGAATCAAGTTTATGCCGTAGGATGAGGCACGGGCCAAGCTGTACAAGCAATTAATGCCCTTTGCTAGACAGCTTTCTTCCAATCTTTTTAACAGAATAGTATTTAAGCCTAGGCCACGGTAGTCTGGGTGGGTAGCACAATTGGTTAATTCCGCGTGATTTTGCTTCCAGTCAATTTCCGCCGTTGCCACACCAGCTAAGGTATCACCATCACAGCATACTAGATAGAGGTCACCCTTTTGGATTGCTTCATTGAGATATTTTGGGTCATAGACTGGTGTGGGATAACTTTTAAAGACAATTTTAAATAACTCAGCCATTTTCTTAGCATGTCGGCTGGTTGCAATTTCTAGAGAATACTTTTTTGGTAGAGCTAATTTATATTCTCTGGGCTGCCCCAGGATCTTTTCCAACATTTGCTTTTCCCTAAGTAGAGAGCTGGAATTACAGCGTTTCTCTGATAAGTAGGTTGTTAAAAAATATGCGTTGGAACCTTGAAAATAGCCGTTTATTACCCCTTCTAATTGAAATTCCTCACCCTGAAGGAGGGGTAAGTCCGCTTCTTTGACAGGGAAAATAATTTTTTCAAGGTTTTGTTTTTTGGCCAAGTCCAAGAGAAAGCAGCGTAAAGCTGTTGCGTCATTAACCTTGTAATCCTGTACCCAAATACGTCGGTTAAACATATCCAATTGAGTTGTGAGAGAGAATTCTGATCTTGTTGTTATGATTGTTTGCATGAATTAACTTCCCTTTGCTATGATCATTTTTTCTTCTGTATTTAGAATTACGTCATTGCTTTGCATTAAGCCTGCAATACCTAAGTTAGAGGTTGTATTTTTTCCTTCTTCTGCATCTGGTTCAGTATACAAATAGACTTTACCCTCAAAGTTCCGAAGAACCGTTTTGCCTTGTCCCTGTGATAATAGATAGTTTGGGCCAATGGGGATTTTGCCTCCACCACCAGGAGCATCAATGACATAGGTGGGAACAGCTAGTCCCGAGGTATGACCCCGTAGATTCTCCATGATTTCAATACCTGTACTAACGGAAGTTCTAAAATGACCAATTCCTTCTGAAAGATCACATTGATAGAGGTAATAGGGGCGAATGCGAATTTTCAACAGGCCCTGTACCAATTTTTTCATTATGTGGGCACGGTCATTGATACCTTTAAGTAAGACAGATTGGTTATTAACAGGGATGCCAGCTTTAGCTAAGCGGGCAACAGCAGCCGAAGATGCCGGAGTAATTTCCCTGGGGTGATTAAAGTGGGTATTAATCCATACGGGGTGATATTTTTCTAGCATGTTACAAAGTTCCGGGGTAATTCGCTGAGGTAAAACAACAGGGGTTCGTGTACCGAAACGGATAACTTCAACGTGTTTTATAGCACGTAATTTCTTGAGGATATATTCTAATTGCTCATCTGCTAAAGTAAAGGGGTCTCCACCGGAGATAACTACATCCCGGATGGTTGGATTACTCCGAATGTAGGAGAAAGCACGGTCCAACTGGGCCTTGGGCAAAGAGCGGTCATTTTGTCCGGCTATGCGGCGTCGTGTACAATGTCGGCAGTACATGGAACAGCAATCCGTAACCAGCAACAATACCCTATCTGGATAACGATGGGTTAAACCCGGTACAGGAGAATCCACATCTTCATGCAGCGGATCCCTCATATCACCCCTTGTGCAGACCAGTTCCTTGGGATTGGGCACAGCTTGCATTCTGATAGGACATTGACGATCCTCAGATTTAATTAAGCTGGCATAGTAAGGGGTTATGGCCATTCTGAATTTTTTTAAACAAGCAGCAATGCCGTCTTTTTCCTTTGGAGTTAAGTGAACAAATTGGGAAAGTTTATCTACGTTTGTGATGCGGTTACTAATTTGCCAGCGCCAATCATTCCATTGCTCCTCAGTTGCATACCATTTTTCCAATAACTCTTTTAAATTATCCATAGAATACCCCCTTAGATCCTTTTACTATAAAAACTGGATTATATTACTTTAGCCAGGAAATTGATTGTACGGTCCTGGTTTGGCCGTTCAAATAATTCATGGGGTGCTCCTTCTTCCACTATAATTCCATCATCCATATAGATCACCCTATCTGCCACTTCACGGGCAAAGCCCATTTCATGTGTAACCACAACCATGGTCATACCTTCACGGGCCAATTCCTTCATAACTTGTAAGACTTCGTTGACTAACTCCGGATCCAGGGCAGAGGTGGGCTCATCAAATAACATGATAGCGGGGTTCATGGCCAGGGCCCTTGCTATGGCAACCCGCTGCTTCTGGCCCCCGGAAAGTTGAGAAGGATAGCAATTTGCTTTGTCTTGCAGACCAACCTTTGCCAACAGTGAAAGGGCATTGGCAGTAGCTTCTTTGCGGCTTATTTTTTTGACAAAAATAGGAGCCTCAATAATGTTTTCCAAAACAGATTTGTGAGGAAATAAATTAAAATGCTGAAAAACCATCCCCACATTTTGGCGAATAAGATTTAGATCGTCTTTTTTAGGATTTATGTCTTTTCCCATGATTTCAATCATTCCACCAGGGTCCTTGTGCTCCAGAAAATTAATGCATCTTAGTAACGTACTCTTACCGGAACCGCTGGAGCCAATTAGAACAACTACTTCACTGTTATTTACTTTTAGGTCAATTCCTTTTAAAACATGAAGGGACCCAAAGTGTTTGTGGAGGTTTTTAATTTTAATCACTAGGCATTACCTCCATTCTGCTCCACATTTAATTTTGCTTCTAATTTATTAACTAAGAAGCTAAAAATAATTACTAGAACTAAATAATAAAGACCAGCTACTAAATAAGTTTCAAAGGGCTGAAAATTTTCAGCCTGGGCATACAGTGCTGTACCATATATTTCCGGGACACCTAAATAGGCCACCAGAGAAGAATCCTTTAATCCAATAATAAATTGATTGCCTAAGGGTGGAATGGCCCTGCGAAAGGCCTGGGGTAAGATAATACGGCGCATTGATAAGGGGTAGCTCATGCCTAGGGAGCGGGCTGCTTCCATTTGACCTTGATTAATTGACTGAATGGCCCCGCGAAATATTTCCGCAATATAGGCCCCCGCATGGATGGCCAGGGCCAAAGATCCTGCCCAAAAGGCCGGTAATACAACCAGTTTGATGATACCAAAGTAGAGAAACATTAGCTGAACGACCAAAGGTGTACCACGAACTAGGGTAATATATAGATTAGCGATGTTTTGTAAAAAATAATTTCTGGAAATTTTAAAAAAAGCAAATACAAGGCCGATGATCATGGCAAGTAACAGCGAAACAGAAGTTAATTTCAGTGTAACGATAGTTGCTTCCATAAAGGCAAGAAAATTCTCTGTGAATATTCCATATATGTCTGTCATTCATTCACCTCTTTAGCTGTGGTTGGGTGCAAGAAGTTGCACCCAACTCCAACTATACTAGTCACCTAAAATGTTCCGACCAAACCACTTATTACTTATTTTTTCGTAAGTACCATCTTTGATCATTTCATCCAGTGCGTTATTAATCTTGTTTACCAACTCGGTATTCCCTTTATTAACAGGAATGGCCATTTCATCAACCCAGAGGGGTTTATCAACATCTTTGATCTTTAAGCCATTTTTTATAGCTACGATACCAACCATTTGATCAGTTATAACAGCATCCACTCTACCAGTGGGTAAATCCTGCAGGGCAATTACATCGCTATCATAACCAATCACGTTCTTCTTATCAGTATACTCCAAAGCCACATTACGGAAGGTACTGGCTTTAACAACACCAATTTTTTTGCCTTTCAGGTCTTTGGCTGATGTTATGGAATCATTGTTACTGCTGACAAAGACCTGAGCACCGGAACGGTAGTAGGGACGTGAGAAATCCACCTGTTCTTGGCGCTCTTCTGTAATGGCCATACTACCAATGATGGCATCGTATTTGTTAGCCTTCAAACCCTGAATAATGGTTTCCCAGGGGTTGGTAACGGGAGCAGCTTCCATTCCAATTCTGCGTGCTATTTCTTCGCCTATTTCCACATCAAAACCAACCAACTTACCGCCATCTTTGTAATTAAAAGGTTTATATAGGCCACTCATAGCATAATGAAACTTTTTCTTATCCGGTGTGGCACTGGTAGAATTGGATGTACCGCCGCAACCAACCACCAAAGTAGAAATTATAATGAGAGTCAACAAAAAGGCTATAGACTTTTTATTAAACATTTTCTTCCTCCTCGATATTTATTTAGTCAACCAAGCAGTTGTAGTACTCGACCTCCTTTACTTGACGCTTCTGTAAAACATTACAAGACAACTTTATATGTAGATCAAGTTGTTTTAATTGACAACTTATTATATCATGCAAGGTTGTCGGTCAACAAACACTTAACCTAAGTAAATCCCCGGTGATCTGGACGTAATTTCTGAAATATAAGAAAAAAATTAAATTAAAATATAATTTTCAAACAATTGCTATTATATTTTCTAGATATATACAAAATATATTAATAAATAAAAAATCCCCTCACGTTAGCAAGGGGATTTCAGGCTTTTAGGAAGTATGTTATTTTTCTCTTAACAGTTGCCACATATCTGGGGTAACTAGACCCAGACGCCAAATTGCAATGCCCTTTAAATGATACTGTTTGGCAATATCCAGTTTGGTTCCCAAGCTGGAGGAAGTTTCATTGGGAATTGATACTCCCAAATACAGTTTTTCGGCCGGAACCACTTGCAGGACATTTATTATAGCCTCACGCACACGGTCAATGGGTTCTGGTTTAGAACCATAATCATAGGCCATGATCACGATACTATCTACCAATTTCCCCAAATTTTCATAGTCATAGCCTTTGTAAGCACTGTTCGGTGCATGTAGAGAAAGGATAAGTTTGAGGTCATGGTTTCTAAGTTCCTTGGCTAATAAAGTAACAAAATGAGTGAAGCGGTTTTGAACTAAGGTAAGTTGGTCATCTTTGTCACGTAGACCTAAGCCTTCAAAGTCAAGATTTACACCTCGATAGGTTTTAGCTTCCTTAACAATAGCTTCCACAGCCTTCTCCATGGCTGATTCATTGGACAATAAGTTAGTTAATGAGTTATCTTCATCTGTCATATGTACAACCATTTGAGTTATAACTTTGTACTGATCTGCTGCTGCCAGCACTTTTTTATAGTCTTCCGGTCTTTGCCAACCAGTACGACTTTTGATCAAGAGATTACCATCTGCATCAAGACTGTACCATCCCAGGGCTATGTTTTTCACTATATCAGTGTTACCACTGCTATGGTTGGGGAAGGGGTGGCCAAAAAGGTTTGTCCAACTACTGGTTTGGAGATCTCCCAAAGCATAGTATCCCATAACTTCCAAAGGCCAAGAGGTTTGACTTTGGGCTGATAGGATATAAATGGAATTGCTTGCCGCATCCCAGGATACCTGGCAATTAAAAGCTTCACTAAAGATGCGCAATGGAATCAGGGTTCTTCCATTGATAATCTGTGGGGGCACGTCCATGGTAATAGACGAATCGTTATGGTAGGCTGTCTTATCACCTATACGCAGCACAATGTATGTTAGTGCATCCTTAGCACGAATGGTTTGGGTAGAACCATCCCAGGTAACGTTAACCTGAAGGGCTTCTGCCAGAGCACGGAAAGGAACTAAGGTACGGTTATCTTGTACCATAGGTGGTACATCAAATTGTACCGATGAACCGTTTACAAACACAGTCATTTCTTTGGTTGAATTGGCAAAACTAGGCTGAACCAAGAAAAGGGTGAACAAGGTAAGGGTCATTATACAAGACAGAAAACGTTTCATGCGATAACCTCCAGCTTTAAAATAAAACTTAATAATTTGGTAACCTATTTTTAGCCACACATTTCTGTTCCTTAATGTTATAAGACGTGTCTTTTTTTAAAAACGTAACAATTTCCTGGACTATTCCTCCCGATAGATATCTTATCCAGTGGTTAACTAACCAATTTTTTTAATTGAAAATCAAAAATTGTACTGTTACGTAGTCGGTTTTGCCATACCAATCTTTTATACACCATCAACGGTTTTATTACAGGAGAAAGTAGAGGGAGATTTTCTTAAGGTCTGTGGATTACCACAGACCTCATTTTACATGTCAGCCATTTTTTCTGCATTAATCTTGCATATTAACAGTAGCGAATGCATTATAAAATTTATTTATCAAAATTGATTTTAAGATCAATAATCTCCGATTGAGTGCCAATACGGACAGGAGGACCCCAGGTTCCATAGCCAGATGAAACTATTACTTGCAGGTTATCTTTGGCCAGATAGCCATAATCTACTTCATAGATTCTTTTGGTAATCAGTTGATTGGGGAAAAATTGTCCCCTGTGAGTATGACCGGAAAGCTGTAAATCCACGCCGTTATTTTGGGCTTCATCTAGAGCAACAGGTTGATGGTCCAGCAATATAATAGGTTTAGTTTTATCAACGTTTTGAAGAATTTCGACCAAACCTTTTCTGCTTTTTTGGGAAGCATCTTCTCGCCCAACAATATAGACGCCTGCTACTTCTATAACCTCATCTCTTAATATCTGAATATTTACTTCCTTGAAAATAGCTAGGCTTTCACTGAGGTTGCCTCCGTAATATTCATGGTTTCCCAGTACACCGTAAACCCCATATTTGGTTTTGATGCCCTTGAGGGTCTCTTGCTCCTTCTTTAGAGAGTTTATATCCCTGTCATCAAAGATATCTCCAGGCAGAAATACCATATCTGGGTTCAATGCATTAATATCCTGAACCATTTTGGCTACATAACCAGCGCTCTTTTGTTTATCAATATGAATGTCAGAGAGCATGACTACTCGTAGGTCATTGGCTTTCTTAGGTATAGCAAGGTTATAGGGTTCCACTTTAATGCTTTTAGCGTGTAAAGCACCATAGAAAATGGCTAAAAAGATTAGTAAATAGCAGCCTATGAAAAAGGGTTTATTTTTAATAAAAATACCTAGAATTGCAACAAAGGTAGCAAAGTAGAAAAAGATCAGCCAGTAATTGCCGAGCTTATCTAAAATACTTATTAAGCTTAAACGGCCTAACAAGGGAGAGATTGCGATAATCACAAAAATGGGCCAATAAGCGAATTTATTGATCTTTAATAAATCATAGATTTGTCTTCCAATTAGCCAGTTTAATACAGCATAGAAGATTAAGATGACAGAAAACCATATTCTCATGGCAAACCCCTTTATGTTGGTCTAAATTTTTTGTTAATTATCTAAATGCCGTTACATTTATCTTGCGATAAATTTTTCTCTACAGTCCCAACTGCAGAAATAATGTTTCTCATTATCTTTAGCTAATATATAGGCCTTTGATTTCGGCAGAGTACAACCACAAATATTATCAGTTACAAATTCTATGTATTCTTCAACTCTAGGCTTTAATGCTATAGCATTTGCTTGGCTTTGTTGGGCTCTTTTTTTGGCCTGGGCAAGGGCAAATAAGTTAAAGATACTGGTTACGATAAAGTAAATAATTACTAAATTTAAAAAAGTTTCAGCAAATTCCATTTGATATGCTCCTTTAGCAAGTTTTTTTGTTTAGTCCCTTTAATCAGGATCGACTAAGTCCTTATCTAATACTTTTTTTAAGACTTCATATAACGTTTGCATTTCACCATCAGTAATATTAGCAAATTGTTTTACCAACATTTGAATTCTCATAGCCTCAATATCGGATAGCAATTGTCTGCCATTCTCAGTTAGTTTAAGCCATACTATTCGTCGATCCTTCTCAGATCTATTCCTCTCAATCAATCCATTTTTATACAGTCTATCAATTATAGTCGTAGCAGCAGCCGGAGTGATGTCAAAGATATGAGCAATATCTGCTGCTTTACAAGTTTCTTGTGATGCAATAATTTTTAGTAAAAAAAATTGAGTTGGAGTTATTAAATCCTTTAAAAGCTCCTTTAGTTGACAACTGCTGTTTTTAACTAAATCATGGAATAACATATCAATTGCTATTATTTTTTTTCTCTTATCCAAGGTATTTCTGCTCCTTTTACATTCTTAAACAGAATTATAAACTTGGCTAATAATTATGTCAATTAATAGTTAATGAGGTTAATGTTTCAGGGGGTGTTGTAATTTCAGAGTTAATGAACTAAACAACAGAAAAGCAAGGGGTTACCAACGTGTTTTCAAAAATCTGAGCTTTCAAAGAAAAGAAAAAGAATTAATTAAAAACATTGTAGAAAAAGAAAGATTGAAAAATAGAATGATTGACTTTAAAGATAGGCGGTGTAGGTATGTCCCGTGAAAAACGGAATTTAGTAAAAATTTTTTTAACCATGCTGTTAGCCTTTTCATTCACCACTGGTGCACATGCTAGTATTTTAACTCCATCCAGTTTAATTGATTATAACAGTTACGATTTAGGGGACACCATAAATTTTGAGGCTAATCCCGCTGTGTTTTTAAAAACTATACCTAATAAATTCAAAAATGAACAACCCGAAAGTACGAGAACTTTATTATTTAGTGATTTTCCTGAATATATCGATAAGCCAGGTATTTCCTACCAGGATACCATTTATCCTTTTAAAAACAAGGGTAAATTTAGAATTTTTGATTACCATGTTAATAGCTCAACAGAGCCCCTGTATTTTTCTGTTTTGTTAACCAACAAAAATAATCATCCGGTATCGGTTCAAATAGAAAAAATGGCAGTTGCAGGTCCATCCATGAATTATACAGCTGTAGGCAAAACTGCAGTAAATGAATGGCTTAAGTCAAGTGTCGATAAAATGATAGAAATACAACCTGGAAAAACAGTTTTTTTAGCTGAGCCTGTTTGTCTTAAAAAAGATCAATTAGTTAACTTTATATACGATGCAACGGTCAGTGATGCAGTTCAGGTAACAACAGTGACAAGAAGAGATCAAAAAGCTTCGTTAAAGGGTCTTCCCGTCTTGGGCAAAATAACTGAGGGTGGGAAAACACCTACCATTCTAAGGGGAACCTTTGATACTGCTGATTACTATAACTTTTATGTAATTGGCCTTGATGAAAGAGGATATAACGCCGTTGGCGTAGCCGGGAAATCTGAATATTTACAAGGCTATTCGGCAGTTGATCGTAAGAAAGTAATCAACTATGGAAATTACGGAGTTTTGTATCATACGAAATTTCAGCTAATTCCTTTTTTACAGACGCCGGAAGCAATTGTGGTTAATTCCCGTGGCGGTGGGTTTGCTACGGCTGCCAATATTACTGTTAACGGAGAGTTAATAACGCAAGGATTAGATACTCCTTCAAAGACTACGGCAATTGGCTTTAATACTGTCAAACAAGGAATTCTTGTTTTTAAGAATTCTATTTACAACAGTGATAAAATTGAAATCGATTGGATGCCAGCTGGTGGAACAAATTTGCCAGTAAATTTCATAGTGCAACCCTATCAAGCTGTCGCACCTCACTGATAATATCTTAGGTCTAGGGTGCAGTTGTCTCAAGAGGGCACAGTTTTAATGCCCTTAGCCGCTTTTCCTTGGAGCGAAAAATTAGGTTGGGTTGAAGATAAGTACGGTGTTTCTTGGCAATTGAATCTGGCAACAAGCTAAGGGGTCAATTTTAACCTGACCTGTAACATTATAATTATGTGTTTCGGGGTACTTTCTTCCTTTTCTAAACTGTTTAGATATGATACAATAGGGCACATATTAAGTACTTTATGAGGTGTGAAATGAGGAAAGTGTTTTTAAACTAATCAAATTTAATAATTTCTTAGAAGTGCTTATAAACAATGAAGAGGGTAAGTATGCACTTTTTTAAGGAGATGATAGTTTAAAAACACTAACAGGAAAATTTAGGTTAATTTATGGCGATAGCTTTTTAATAGCCTATATTCTTTGTATGCTTACTGCAGTAAACACCTGGGTGTTTACTGCAGTTTTGTTTTTTAAGCTATCATCTCTTGACAGATCTAAATAGACAGGAGATGGTTGTATGAATTTGATTTTTATCGGTCTTGGTAAAAGCTATAACGGAAAGACCGTGTTTGAAAATATTAGTGGGGAAATCAACAGTGAAGATAAAATCGGCTTGGTTGGAGTAAACGGTAGGGGCAAAACAACCCTGGCCAAAATTTTGTCTGGGTTGGAAGCCTATGATGTAGGTAAAATTAGACGGTCACCTGCTTATAGTAAAAGCCTATATGTCGAACAGTACCCCCTATTTGATGTCAATGTTTCTGTTTACGATGAAATTTTCAGAGTAGCCTCAAACAACCAAAATACTATAAAGGATTATAAAACCTTTGTAAAAAAGGCTCTCCATAAGGTCGGTTTAGGCGAGAACAAATGGGGCCAAAAAGCGGTCAGTTTAAGCGGTGGGGAAAAAACAAAACTGGCCCTTTGTCGAGCAATGGTCAGTGATTTCGATTTGCTTATTCTGGATGAACCCACCAACCATCTTGATATGAAGAGCTACGCCTGGCTGGAGGAATTTGTCCAAAACCTTGGTAAGCCCATGTTGTTAATATCCCATGACCGTTTTTTTCTGGATCATGTGGCCAGCAAGATATGGGAATTGACTGACCAGGGATTAAAGGCCTATGAAGGGAATTACTCTGCCTACAAAAGACAAAAAGAGATAGAACTGACGAGTATTATGAGAGACTATGATAAGCAGCAAGCTAAAATACAAAATTTGAAACGGATCATCAACGAGAGGGAAAATTGGTTTAAAAGTGCCCATAAAGCAGCGGGCCAAACTTATCTTATCGGGTGCCAATTTGCTTGTATTAGATGAACCCACAAACTATATGGATATCCTATCTAAAGAGAAAATTGAGGAAGTGCTTGAGGAGTTCGCAGGAGTTATTCTCTTTGTTTCTCACAATAGATATTTTATACGAAGGTTGGCAAACAGGATATTTCTCATGGAGAATAAAAAAATGCACTGCTATGACGGGGATTATGAGTACTATTTAAATAAATGTAGGGAACAAAAGGAGAAAGAGGAGATTGCTCTAGATTATGGATATATAACAGACAATATTAGACGGTTAGAATGTGAGCTGGCTTTTTTAGGCGGCAAGCTAAATGAAGCTTTGGAGCAAGATGAAAAAGAAGAGTTAAATGAAAAATTTTTGGCCATTGCCAAGGAACTTAGGATAAATAAAGACTTGCTCAAGAGGAATAAGTAGCATCAAATTTGTGAAATGATTGAGTTCGTATACACCATAAGATATTGAGTCAAATGGGGTTTAGTTACACGGAATAATTTACATCAATGCTGATCTCTAAAAATTACCCACCCCAGATTGAAGTGCACCTCAATCCGGGGTGGGTAATTAATACTGCTTTCAATATAAATAATCCACATGTTTCTGATGAATGTTATGCCTGGATAAGACAATTCTATCTTCGCTTGTTCTTTTCCTTGAAAAACGCTCTTGCTTGTTTCATGCTGCCCATTCCACCAAATATTTTGGTGATCTTTTCCTGCTCAATCTGCTGGGAGTTCATACCTTGATATTTCATCTCAGTTTGCAGCTTTCGGTAGCTGCCAAGACGTTCTGCAGAGAGAAAACCTTTTTCAATTGCTTCTTTTACTGCACAGCCGGGCTCATTTTGATGGTTACAATCATTAAAGCGGCAGTTTTGGGCCAGGTCCTCTATGTCGGCAAAAGACTTAGACAGGTTCGCGTGTTCTATTTGCAACTCACGCATACCAGGAGTGTCGATGACCACGCCGCCGTTTGGCAGAGCAATGAGCTGTCTGTGTGTTGTGGTATGCCTGCCCTTATCGTCCTCACCGATTTCCTTGGTTACAAGAATTTCTTCACCCAGCAAACGGTTAATCAATGTAGATTTGCCAACACCGGATGAGCCTAGGAAAGCTGTTGTTTTACCTTTTTCGATATATTTGTTTAAAGCGGTATATCCATCATCGCTCATACTGGTAGTAACTAATACATCAACACCAATGGCTACAGAATACACTTCTGAGAGTTTGACGGCAATATCATCGCAGAGGTCTGATTTGGTCAGTACAATTACAGGGGTTGCCATACTGTCCCACGCAATGGACAAGTATCTTTCTAAGCGACGCAGATTAAAATTATTATTTAACGACATGCAAATAAAAAGCGTATCAATATTCGCGGCTATAAGCTGTCTTTGATTGGAAGTGCCTGCTGCCCTGCGCTCGAAAACACTTTTGCGACGAAGGATGTGGTGAATAATAGCGTTGCCACCACTATCATCCATACGGTCGACCATGACCCAATCGCCAACAACTGGATAATCTGCATTATCCCTGGCTAAAAAAGCCATCTTTCCCGAAATCTCTGCTTGTATCTCGCCTTTTTCGGTAACCACCTTGTATAAATCCTTATGTTGTATCGATACCCTTGCCAAGTATAAACCTTCAAACATAGTAGCTTCTTGCTTAAAACGGTCGGTTAATCCTACCTTATATAAATGGGCTTTAGTCATTTTTACTGTCCTCCCGTATTTTTGTTGCAAGCTACTGGGGAGGGCAGAGAGTGTTCTACTCTACAAGCACCTCCCCGCAAAATACCGACTCCGCCCGATATATTCTAAACATAAGTTCAACTCCTTTCAGTTTGCTTATAGTATAGCATATTTCCATGAATAACACATAGGGAGGCTGATAACTGCCAGTGAGAAATGCACCACCGCCATCGGGTTATTGCTGCCCCAATCTGTCATTTGGGATGTGGTGCAAAGGATGGACATTGCACTGGTATAGGGCACGGGCATGAGGAACTTATCCATTGCCCTGGCTATTGCCATGTCTGTATTTAAGGGCTAGGGGGCGGAAATAGCTTATAATAGCACTGGCTTACATTATTTAAGTTCAATCTGTAGCCTGGTATACAAATTTAAACACTCCTTTGCACCGATGCAATTTTAGTTTAAACGTTGACCTAAGGTAAAAGTCAATAGGATATTTTTAAAAATCCGCCCCTTCTATGTAAAGTTGGCTTTACATAGAAGGGGTTCTTTACTATAATGTAAAGTAAACTTTACGTAAAGAGTGCTTTACAAAAAAGGAGGTGTTATTTTGAGTGAGGAATAGACTGAGAGAACTAAGAAATGAATTAAATATAACTCAAGAACAGTTGGCAGACAAATTGGGTGTATCCCGACAAACGGTTATATCCATTGAGAATGGCAAATATAATCCGTCATTAATTTTAGCCTATAAAATAGCAAAGATATTTGCCATAAGCATTGAGGAAGCTTTTGATTTTTCGGAGGTGGGAATGGATGAATAATTTTGTTAAGAAATTATGTTAATAAACCGTATTATGATTGGTTGTGTTACTCTGATTATCCTGGTGGCGGCAGGCTACTACGGCGGAAAAGATATAGAAGCCTGGTTAAGAATTTTTCCTGTGATTCTTCTGATATTAATCGCGTTTATTACTAAGAAGTGGCGAATTAAAAGAAAAGCCAAAGAAATTGATGAAAGACTTCAAATGATTACGTATTATGCTTTATCTGTGGGTTTCTATTCGATACTTGGGGTGCTTTTCTGGTTTTACACAGAGGAAATGGTGCAAGAAGGTGCATTATCTTTAAGGACCCAGATGGAGATGTATGCTGGCTTGTTGGGCTATTTGGGGGCTTATTTTTATTTTAAGAAAAGGTTTTAGTTTGTTGGAGAA
Source organism: Desulforamulus reducens MI-1 (assembly GCF_000016165.1). Classification (GTDB taxonomy): domain Bacteria; phylum Bacillota; class Desulfotomaculia; order Desulfotomaculales; family Desulfotomaculaceae; genus Desulfotomaculum; species Desulfotomaculum reducens. The sequence goes on from NC_009253.1 coordinate 806,638, forward strand.
TATTTCAACAACCGTAAACCCCACCCTTTGGTAGAGTTTATGGTTGTTTTAATTTTGGTAACTGTCTAGCGAAATTCAAAAAGTCTTCCAGACGTCCTTCAAAATCTGTCTCATAATCCTTCTCACCATGGTCAATGAGGTTATCCTTAACCAGATAGGTTTTAATCCCCAGCTTTCTTGCCACTAAATCTTCGTGGGTATCATTCCCTACCATAAGGGTTTCTTCTGCTTTGGCACCGACCCTTTGTAGAATCTCGTGATAATAATTAGGGTTGGGTTTACAGAAGTGGCAGTGTTCATAGGTGGTTACTAAAGCCCAGGGAATATCATCAATGCCCGCCCAACGCATCCGGTGGGCAGTGGCAGCATCGGGGAAAATCGGGTTTGTGGCTAATACCAACTGGTATCCCTTTTCCACCAACTCTTGACAAATTTTCCGGGCAAGGGGGGTAGGACTGGTGCAACTTATAAGCTCTGGAAACTCTGTGGCGTAAAACTGGTCAAACAAAGGCATAAGCTGGTCTGCTGGAAGGTTAAATCTTGGTATAAAATCCTCCATGAAAACTTCTTGATTTGTCTTTTCAGCACAGTTGTCACGGATCATAGCCTCGGTAGAAGCCCATAAATGTTTGGGAAAGGTATTTGCATCTAACACATGGGAGCAGGCCTTTGTCAACCGACCAAAATAATTAGTTGAAAAATAATTAAAGTCCATAGGCAACAGGGTGCCATCAAGATCAAAAAATATTGTTTTATACATATTTCCTCCACTTTGGAATTGCTTTAGTGTATATGTCCTTTGTCATCGTGGTTGCTGCAACCGCAACCACTCTTTTTATGGTTAGCATGTTTTTGATGATTTTGACCACAGCCGCAACTATTAGTACCATGATGGTCATGATTGCAACCACAATTTTCATCTTCTACAAATTTAATTCTAGAAAGCTGGTCAATTACCTGCCCACGGATTCCCTTAAGGTACTGCTGGCGTAATTGATGCTGCTCCTCTTTTTCTGCTGGAGTTAGACCTTCGGCCCTTTGTTTGCGGGCTAATGCATTAATTCTATCCACTAATTCTTTCGTAATAATGGGTATCACCTCAATTTTAGTATAGCATGCCACATGGATAAGGAACAAGTTGCCAATTATAAGTCATAAACCAATATTATTATGACACATCTTCATAATTATTAACACTTTTCCAACAGCCTTAAAGCGGCTAACATTGACAAATAACGTTCTTTTGAATACAATAATTCTCAGGTTTATAAGGTTAAATCTATGATCGGGAGAGTAGGCTAGAAAATATCTTGCACAGGGAAGAAGAGTCCTGGACTGAAAGCTCTTCTGTAAGGTTTTTGGCTGAAGAACACCCAGGAGTTACCACCGAAAGGATTGTATAGCCAAGTAGGCTGGTACGGCACGACACCGTTATTGTCGACTTGAGAGGAACATTTTATGTTCAATCAGGGTGGCACCACGGGAATATCTCCCGTCCCTGGCAATGCTTTAGCATGCCAGGGACGGGATTTTGTTTTTTGCTAGATCATTCTGATGTATAAGGGTAAACCAAACTTTCGCCAAGCTTTTATAGACGTCGGCGGAAGACAAGTTTTCAATTGATTGTTGCAAGGAGGTTTACATTGTGTTAACAACCAGGCCCAGAGGAACAAATGACATTTTACCCGGAGAAGTGGAAAAGTGGCAGTTCCTTGAGCAACTCACACGGCAGGTGTGTAGAGAATATGGATACGGTGAAATTCGTACCCCTATATTTGAGCATACAGAGTTATTTGCCAGGGGAGTTGGCGAAACCACAGATATTGTAGAAAAGGAAATGTATACCTTTACTGACCGGGGTGATCGGAGCATTACTTTGAGGCCGGAAGGTACAGCCTCCACTGTAAGGGCCTATGTAGAGAATAAGCTGCATGCCCTTCCTCAACCGGTAAAGTTATATTATACAGGTCCTATGTTTCGCTATGATCGTCCACAGGCAGGGCGATACCGTCAATTTCACCAATTCGGGGTTGAGGTTTTTGGGTCCAATGATCCTGCCATCGATGCAGAAGTTATTGCTATGGCAATGGATATCTATCATAGAATCGGTCTGCAAAATCTTAAACTACATATTAACAGTGTGGGTTGTCCGGAATGCCGTCCTGTTTTAAGACAAAGACTCCAAGAATATTTTAAGCCCCACCTAAGTAATCTTTGTTCTAATTGTCAGGGACGCTATGAAAGAAACCCGTTACGTATATTAGATTGCAAGAGTGAAAAATGCCAAGAAATAGGACAGTCTGCTCCCACTACATTGGACGTTCTGTGTCCGGAATGTAATAGCCATTTCGAGTCTGTCAAGACTTATCTGGATGCTGTGGGGGTTTCTTACATTATTGATAATCGACTGGTCCGAGGGTTGGATTATTATACCCGTACTGCTTTTGAAATTATGACACAGGACATTGGTGCCCAGAGTTCCATTGGTGGTGGCGGACGCTACAATGGTTTGATTGAGGAATGCGGTGGACCGGCAACTCCGGGCATTGGCTTTGCACTGGGGCTTGAGCGTATTCTGCTTACGGCCGAGCGTCAGGGTATTACCTTCCCCATAACTAGAGGACCTCAGGTTTATATTGCCACAGTGGGTAGCGGCATAGAAAGACAGGCCTTTGCGTTACTTCAGGATTTACGGCGACAGGGTATTGCGGCCGAGAAGGATTACCTGGGCCGTAGTCTGAAGGCACAGATGAAATTTGCAGGCAAACTGGATACCAGGTTCGTTGTCATTTTGGGGGAAGAGGAATTTGACCGGGGAGTTGCTGTGGTAAGGGATATGCAGGCAGGTGAACAGCAAGAGGTATCCCTGAGGGAATTGGTTTTATTTATTAAAGCTCGGACTTAGGAAGTAAAAATAATTATTATATAGAAAGTATTGGAGGTACTAGAGATGTCTGCTGAATCTATGAATGGACTTCATCGTACTTTATACTGTGGTGAATTGCATAAGCAACATGAAGGCCAGGAAGTTACACTGATGGGGTGGGTGCAAAGACGTCGAGACCATGGGGGCCTAATCTTTGTAGATCTGAGGGATCGTTCCGGCATTGTTCAGGTTGTTTTTAGCCCGGAAGTAGATCAAGAAGCCTTTAAAAAGGCTGAAGGGGTTCGAAATGAGTATGTCCTGGCAGTGGTCGGAAGGGTAAACGGTCGTCCGGAGGGAACCATTAATCCTAATATGGCCACTGGAGAAGTGGAAGTTTACGCACATACCTTACGGTTACTAAACCGTGCCAAAACGCCCCCTTTCTATATTGAAGATAACATCGAAGTGGATGAGAACCTGCGTCTGCGTTATCGTTATCTTGATTTGCGCCGGCCAGAAATGCATAAGGCTATGATGCTACGCCATCGGGCCTCTAAGAGTATCAGGGATTTCCTGGATCAACATGGCTTTTTGGAAATTGAAACACCCATGTTAACCAAGAGTACCCCCGAAGGGGCCAGGGACTATTTAGTGCCCAGTAGGGTAAACCCCGGTAAATTTTATGCCTTACCCCAATCTCCCCAGCTTTTTAAACAAATTTTAATGTTAGCTGGTATGGAGCGTTATTTCCAAATTGTACGCTGTTTCCGGGACGAAGACCTGCGGGCGGACCGTCAACCGGAATTTACCCAAATCGACTTGGAAATGTCCTTTGTGGAAGCAGAAGATGTTATGGGCCTCATGGAACAAATGATTGCCGAAGTATGCAGTGATACCATCGGTGTCAAAATAAGCACACCTATCCCGCGTCTTTCCTATCAGGAGGCTATGGATCGTTTCGGTTCGGACAAACCTGACACTCGCTTTGGGCTAGAGTTAAAGGATATAACACCCATTGCTGCCCAGTGTGGTTTTAAAGTATTTAACAGTACAGTAGCTGGTGGAGGGCAGATTAAGGGAATCAATGCAAAGGGCTGTGCCAGTTTCTCACGGAAAGAAATTGACGATTTAACAGCCTTCGTAGCTGTTTATAAAGCTAAGGGTTTAGCTTACTTTATTATTAATGAAGATGGGTCGGTAAAATCGGCCATTGCTAAGTTCTTTACTGAAGAAGAGATTGCTGCCATCAAGGATAAAATGGAAGCACAACCTGGAGATTTACTGTTATTCGTGGCAGATAAACCTGCGGTTGTAGCTGCCTCTTTGGGGGCGTTACGGGTCCACCTGGCGGAACGCTTGGAGCTGATTCCCCAGGGAATGTGGAATTTCCTTTGGGTAACTGATTTCCCATTACTGGAGTACGATTCCGAAGCAGGACGTTTCTTTGCTATGCACCACCCATTTACATCACCGGCGGAGGAAGATCTGCCACTGCTGGAGAGCAATCCTGGTAAGGTTCGTGCCCGTGCCTATGATATGGTATTGAACGGTGTAGAAATTGGTGGAGGTAGTATTCGTATCCACCGTAGGGATATACAGGAGCTAATGTTTAAAGCCCTGGGTATGAGTCAAGAGGAAGCAAAGGAGAAATTTGGCTTTATGTTAGAGGCCTTTGAATACGGTGCTCCTCCCCATGGTGGGCTGGCCTTTGGTTTAGACCGTCTAGTCATGTTATTGGCCGGTAAAGACAGTATCCGTGATGTAATTGCCTTTCCCAAAACTGCCAGCGCAACCTGTTTGATGACCCAAGCACCGGATGTGGTGGATCCTGCCCAACTGGCAGAACTTCATATTCGTAGCACGGCTCCGGTTAAAAAGAGTAATTAATTGTTAACGGTTGAAGTTGAAAGTGTGGGTAATTCTAAGAGGAACCCACACTTTTTTATTTTTAATTATGGATATTCTTGGAAGTTGAGAGGTCTTGCGAAATAATTAAAGGTGTGTTAACATAATCTTAAATAAGTTCCTTCTTGAACAAGCATAATTTACCCTGCTTTGTGCGTGGGTTATCTGGGGTTTTGAGCCAACATTTTGCAAAACGGGAGTCCGGTTTCACGCAAGGAAATGTAGACCTTACATTGTATAAGGAAACAGGAAACTGCGGAAGGGCACCCACCTGTTGGAGAACAGGTTCAAAAAACCTTAGGTAACAAACACGGCATGGTGGGGTTTCCTATTGATGCTAAAGCAAACACCTCTTCCGAGGTGTTTTTTTATTTTAGAATTAAGGACTTCCCCACATGTAGAGGCTATCAGGACCAGGTGTCCTTTTGAGTATGGCACACCCTAAAGGGAATAACCTAAGGGTTACAAGTGAACAAGCCAAGTTTTTTAATCTCCTCCCTTTTTAAGGATCTTTTAAGGTTAAGGCCTTAGAATTAATGTATAAAATGAAGAGGAGGAGAACAAAATGTCTTTGCATTGGGAAAAGTTTAAAAAACCCTATGGATTTCTTCTGGCCCAAATAGGTTTCATTATTTTATTATTTGTCATTGCTATCCATTTCTCCAGCAACCAACTACATATGCTGTCTCTTGGGAATGGAACTGCAATGGCTCAGCAGCAATCAGATGGGTTTATTCGACCTGCTAATATTTCTGATGTTGTAAAGCAAACTGCACCAGCAGTGGTAAAAATTGAAACTATTATACAAACCAACATAAATACAAACCCCTATATAAACGACCCCTTTTTCAGGCAATTTTTCGGGAATCGGAGCCTGCCCAGTACACAGGTTCAAAAAGGAATGGGGTCTGGATTTATTGTTTCTGAAGATGGTTATATTATAACCAATAACCATGTTATTGAAGGAGCTACACAAATTCAAGTTACACTGACCACCAATAAGAGTTATCAGGCTAAGGTGGTTGGGTCAGATAGAGAATTGGATTTAGCAGTTTTAAAAATTAATCCAGATAATCAGTTAAAAACTCTTAAACTGGGAAACTCTGATCAAGCAGAAGTGGGAGACTGGGTAATTGCCATTGGCAACCCCTATGGTTTAGATCACACGGTAACAGTGGGGGTTATTAGTGCCAAGGGAAGGCCTGTAAGCATAGAAGATAAGAACTTCCGTAACCTTTTACAAACCGATGCCTCTATTAACCCAGGAAATTCCGGGGGTCCTTTAATTAATTTGCAAGGTGAAGTTGTGGGAGTTAATACGGCTGTAAATGCCCAGGCCCAAGGAATTGGTTTTGCTATACCATCAACAACAGTTGCATCTGTGTATAACCAATTGATTACAAAAGGAACAGTATCACACCCTTATTTAGGAGTAAATATTCAACCTACGCAAGATCAAAGGGGTGTGCTGGTTTCTGGCATTGTTCCGGACAGTCCTGCCAACGAAGCAGGTTTGCAAGTGGGGGATGTTATAGTAAAGTTTAAGGATATAAATTTGACGAACCCACAGGAACTTCTTGATGCGGTGGCTGAGTCCAGGGTGGGGGAAAAAGTTTCCCTTGTAATTGTGAGATCTGGACAAATGAAAGAAATTCAGGTAATAATGGGAGATAAAAGTAACCAAAAATTTTAAAGTATAAATGGAGTCACTATGATTTAAGTGAGGGGAGTTTATGGGTGCCAGGGTCTTGGTTATTGATGACGACCCTAAAATAACGGCCATGTTACAGAGGGCCTTAACCTATGAAGGATACAGGGTAGAGGTAGCTAACGATGGTTATAAGGGAATGAATATGGCAAAGGAAAACCCTCCAGAGCTATTGATACTGGATATTATGTTACCTGGTTTGGACGGTTGGGAGATTTGCCAGCGATTTAGAAAAGATAATTTCACCCCTATTTTAATCCTCAGTGCCAGGGATGAAGTGGAAAGTAAGGTAAAAGGTCTTAATTTAGGAGCAGATGATTATTTAGGTAAACCCTTTGCATTGGAAGAACTGCTGGCTCGTGTTCAGGCTTTGCTAAGGCGAAGGATAACTGCCAATAAAGTTATTCAATTTTCGGACCTGAAAATGGATCTAGAAGCCAGGGAAGTACGTAGAGCAGGAAATTTACTTACCCTTACATCCCGGGAGTTTGATTTGCTAGCTCATTTTATGCATCATCCGAATCAAGTATTAACTAGGGAGCAAATTATAGATCGAGTTTGGGGCTTGGACTTCACCGGAGGCTCCAATGTTCTGGAAGTCTATATTAATATGCTGCGACAGAAGATCGAAGACTATGGGTCAAGGATTATACATACGGTACGGGGAGTTGGCTATGTTCTGAAGGAGCAGGGATAATGACAATTAGACTTAAACTTACATTATGGTACAGCATTGTAGTAAGCTTAACTTTAATCGTTTTCTCCTTTATTATCTATACTTTTCTTTCCTATAGCTTGGCACAGGAAATTGACAGAGATTTGGCAGGTCGAGCCGTTGGTGTTATACGTTCTATTCGGGTTGTGGAAACTAGCTTTCTAACACCTCAAAAAATTGTGCTACCGGACGTGGATGTGTTTGGCTACCCCAATACCTATTTGCAGGTCGTGGATATGGACGGGCGTTTGGTGGCAAAATCCAGTAATTTGTTTAACCGGAATGTTCCCCTCAATGAAGATACCCTTCAACAGGCGAAGAACGGTGAGAGTTTTTATGAATGGGTTGAGGTAGGAAAACAAAGGATGCGTATATATAATTACCCTTTACTGGCCCAAAATCGGGTAGTGGGGTTGCTTCAGGTGGGACAACCCTACTCAGGGGCACAGATAGCTTTGAACCGACTTCGCTGGCTCTTATGGTTTTTTAGTGGATTGATGATCTTGGCTGCTGCTACCATAGGGTGGTGGCTGGCCAAGGTAGCTCTTAAACCTGTAGAAAACATTACAGAGACTGCAGCATCCATTCGCCATAGTTTGAATTTACAACAAAGGATTGCCTATGAAGGACCCAAAGATGAACTGGGGCGACTGGTGGCAACCTTAAACAGTATGCTTGATAGCCTCGAAACGGCCTATCAAGAGCTGGCTGATTCCCATGTAGCCCAAAGAAGATTCGTAGCTGACGTCTCCCATGAATTAAAAACACCTCTTACAACCATTCGGGGAAATATAGATTTAATACGTAGAATGGGTGAAGAACATCCGGATATCCGGCAGGAAGCGATGGAGGATATAGCCTCGGAGGCAGAACGTATGAGCCGGTTAGTTCTGGACATGTTGGTGCTGGCCCGGGCAGATGCGGGTCTTACCCTACCGCTTGAGCCTGTTTTTCTTAGTAAAGTCATACAACAGGTTGGGAGGCAGGCCAAGCTATTAGCCAAAGATATTGAGTTTAAAATCACTGTGGAAGAAAGCTGTGAGCAAGTTCAAATCCTGGCGGATACTGACTATGTTAAGCAACTTGTACTTATACTATTGGATAATGCTTTTAAATACACTGCAAGTCCGGGTGTAGTTGAGCTGCTTGTGCATTGTACCCATGAACATGTTAAAATTCATGTGAAAGATAACGGAGTGGGAATTGAACAGGCTGAACTGGAGCATATTTTTGAACGTTTTTACCGGTCGGATAAATCTAGACCGGTGGGAGGAAGTGGTTTAGGATTGTCCATCGCCAAGTGGATTGCCGAACAACACCAAGCCACCATAACCGTTAACAGTATTTTGCATAAAGGAAGCACTTTTATAATAACGTTTCCGATCTTTCAGTCTACTCTAAATTAAGTATTAGGAGGTTTCCGTGAATCTGCATAGATTTTCTAGAACAGAGATGTTGATAGGGGAAGAAGGTTTAGCCAAACTGGCTGCTGCCAAGGTGATTGTCTTTGGGGTAGGTGGGGTTGGTTCTTATACGGTGGAAGCTCTGGCCCGGGCGGGGGTTGGCGAATTAACTTTAGTAGATTTTGATACCGTCGATATTACCAATATTAATCGACAGCTACATGCTATGGACAACACCATTGGGCAATATAAGGTTGATTTAATGGCTGAAAGGGTACAATTGATTAATCCCCAGGCGAAAGTACTTCCACTAAAAATGTTCTACACTCCGGAAAATGGCGATGATTTACTCACAAAGGGTTATACTTATGTGATAGATGCCATTGATAATGTAACGGGTAAAATTGATATTATACAAAGATGTTATAAAAATAATATATCGGTGATATCCTGTATGGGTGCAGGAAATAAACTGGATCCTGCAGCCTTTCGGGTGGCAGATATCTCAGAAACCTCCGTGGATCCCCTAGCTAGGGTTATTCGACGGGAGTTAAGGAAACATGATATTCATAAAGGGGTGAAAGTGGTCTTTTCACTGGAATCGCCCCTCGTACCCAGAACAAAGCTAACCAAGGCAAAAAATGATACTGAAGTTGGAGCAAGGCAAAAATCCCTGGCACCGGGCAGCATATCCTTTGTGCCGGCGGCAGCGGGACTTATTATGGCCGGAGCGGTTGTCAGAGAGATAATACAAGTTTAATAATGGCTAACTGTATTTGACAAGGAGTCATGAAGAAAATATAATTGTTTTCGTCCCTTTAGGAACATCCTAAAGGTCTAAAAAAGGATAGGGAGATGTGTTTATGGCCGAAAACATAGTGGGTTTGACAGATGACAACTTCAAAAACACAATCCAAGCGGAACAATTACCGGTATTAGTTGACTTTTGGGCTAACTGGTGTGGACCTTGCAAAATGATTGCTCCGGAAGTTGAAGGTTTGGCTGCAGAATTTGAAGGTCAGGTACTAGTGTGCAAGTTGAACGTAGACGAAAGCAGAGAAACTCCAAATAGCTTGGGTGTCATGAGCATCCCAACTCTAATCCTTTTTAAGAATGGTCAAGAAGTAGAACGAACAATCGGCTTTCGAAAGAAAGAGGAACTGAGGGGTCTAATCAAAAAATATCTCTAATTAGTTTGTAGGGTATATACTGCTTAGTTTTCCAGAAAGTCTTTTAATTAAAAATAAACTTATTTGAATAGTACCACCCAAAAGGTGGTATTTTTTTATATTAGATTTTCTAAGTTTTAAACTTGAGTGTTTTGGTCGGAATTAATATTGACAACCCAAAAAACAAATGGTATTATATCCCCAGAAAACCGAGTGGTTTACTTGGGATTGTAAGGGGGGGATGTTACTTGCGGCTGTCCACAAAGGGTCATTATGGACTTAAGGCAATGTTTGACTTGGCCATGCATTATGGGTCCGAGCCAATCCCCTTAAAGGTAGTGGCCGAGCGGCAAAATATATCCGAACATTACCTGGAGCAACTAATTGCAGTTTTGCGAAAGGTGGGTCTTGTAAAAAGTATTCGGGGAGCGCAAGGTGGCTATATATTGGCCAAGCCTCCTTCAGATATAAAGGTGGGGGATGTTGTGAGGGCCTTGGAAGGTCCCATTGCTCCACTGGATTGTGTAAGTGAATTGGAACCAACTGTCTGCGAAAAGGTTGATTATTGTATTTCAAGGGATATATGGGCTAGGGTGAGGGACAGCATAGCGGAGGTATTGGATTCCATAACCTTGGAGGATATGTGCCTGGAGGCGCAAAAGGCGCAAAGTAATCAGATTGAGTCAAAACATATATAAGGTATTATAAGGAGGAGCAAACCATGCGAAAAGTTTATTTCGACCACTCAGCAACAACTCCTGTTGATCCTGCTGTTGTAGAAGAGATGATGAAATACTTAACCGAACATTTCGGTAATCCCTCCAGCATCCATGCCTTCGGACGTGAAGCCAGGAAGGCCGTAGAAAAAGCACGTCAACAGGTGGCAACAGCCATTGGAGCATCCAGTGTGGGCGAAATCAGCTTCACTAGCTGTGGCACAGAATCTGATAATATGGCCATTCGTGGTGTAGCCTATGCAAATCGTCAAAAGGGTAACCATATTATTACCACTGCTGCAGAACATAGTGCTGTCTTAGCCTGCTGTAAACAATTGGAGAGAGAAGGCTTTTCTGTAACTGTTTTACCTTTGGATGAATACGGCAGAGTAACTGCACAGCAGGTTGCTGATGCTATTACTGATAAAACGATTTTAATTTCTGTTATGCATGCTAATAATGAAATTGGTACCATTATGCCCATTAGGGAAATCAGTGAAGTTGCTAGGGCCAAAAGGATTCTTTTCCATACAGACGCGGTACAAAGTGTTGGCAAAATTCCTGTAAATGTAGATGAACTGGGAGTGGATTTGCTGACCTTGTCTGGACATAAAATATATGGTCCTAAGGGTATTGGGGCCATGTACATTCGTAAAGGTACTTTCTGGCAACCCATTACCTTTGGTGGTGGACAGGAACGCCGGCGGCGTCCAGGGACTGAAAATGTGGCAGGTATTGTTGGCCTGGGCAAAGCCATCGAAATGGCAACAGAAAATATGTATGCTGATGCTGAAAGACTGTCCAAATATAGAGATCGCATTATCACAGAGGTTCTTGAAAAAATCCCTAATACCATCTTGACTGGTCACCCTCAGGAACGCCTGCCAAACCATGTAAGCTTCTGCTTCCGGTTTATTGAAGGCGAATCCATGCTTCTTATGTTGGATATGAAGGGTATTGCCATTTCCAGTGGTTCTGCCTGTACTTCCGGTTCGCTGGAACCTTCCCACGTGTTGACAGCTATTGGCCTATCTAAGGAAGTGGCCCACGGATCCCTGCGCTTGACCATGGGTAAAATCAATACTGAGGAGGATGTAGAATACTTCCTGGAGGTACTGCCCCCCATTATTGAGAGATTAAGAGAAATGTCCCCACTCAGTGAAGGATGCAATCCCTGTGCTTGCAGTTCTTGTACTGTTCATGACGATGATCACCACCATGATCATGGGGAATTTGAAGACGAGTTTTAATAATTATTGTATTGGGAGCAAGGAGGTCTACTTATGTACACTGAAAAAGTAATGGATCATTTTACCAATCCCCGTAATGTAGGAGAAATTGAGAATGCTGATGGTATCGGTCAGGTTGGAAACCCCAGTTGTGGGGATATAATGAAAATAACACTTAAGGTAGAAGATAATATAATTAAGGATATTAAATTTAAAACCTTTGGTTGTGGGGCAGCCGTTGCTACCAGTAGCATGGTAACAGAAATGGCCATGGGTAAAACCATTGATGAAGCCCTTACCATTACTAACAAAGCTGTAGCAGAGGCCCTCGAAGGACTCCCTCCGGCTAAGATGCACTGTTCCAATTTGGCTGCAGATGCTTTAAAGGTGGCCATTGAAGACTACTTGAAAAAACAAAATGTGTAGGTGATGCCTTTTGGCAATCCAAAAAAGAGTGCTAGTGGCTATGAGCGGCGGGGTTGACAGTTCAGTTACCGCCGCCCTTTTACAACAGCAGGGTTATGATATAGTAGGTGTAACCATGCAGATATGGGATCCCGAGGTTACAGTGGTGGGGGATGATTATGTGGGTTGCTGCTCCCTCACAGCTGTTGATGATGCACGCAGAGTAGCAAATGTCCTAGGTATCCCTTATTATGTGCTTAATTTCCGAGAACTTTTTACAGAAAAAGTAATTCAGTACTTTGTGGATGAATATTTTCAAGGTCGTACACCCAATCCTTGCATTGCCTGCAATCGTTTTATTAAATTTGAAGCTCTCTTGCAAAGGGCTCGTCAGATGGGATTTGATTATATTGCCACCGGGCATTATGCAAGGTTAGGCTATAGTGAGGAATTCCAACGTTATACGGTAAAAAAGGCCCTAGATGATAAAAAAGATCAAAGCTATGTCCTTTATGGTTTTACACAGGACCAAATTGCCCATACACTCATGCCACTGGCCGATTATACGAAGGATCAGGTACGTGGCATTGCAAAAGAAATGGGATTACCCACCTATTCAAAACCGGAAAGCCAAGAAATTTGTTTTGTTCATGATAACAATTACCGTAATTTCTTGGATGAAAGATCCCAAGGGGGGATTAAACCAGGACCCTTTAAGGATTTGGCAGGGAATGTTCTGGGGGAGCATAAAGGAATACCCTTTTACACCATTGGTCAACGTAGGGGGCTTGGCTTAGCAACCGGAGAACGGACCTACGTTATAGACATTGACCCGGATAATAATGTGGTAACCGTGGGGTCGGAGGAGGCCATCTGGGGAACGGAATTGATTGCATCTGAAAACAATTTCATCCTGTTTGAAAATCTTACTGGGCCCCAGGAGTTGGAGGCACAGGTTCGCTACAACAGTAAGCCATCTCCCGCAATTATCGAGCCCTATGGGGAAGGTTTAGTTAAGGTAACCTTTAAATATCCCCAGCGCGCTATTACACCCGGACAAGCCGTGGTTTATTACCAAGGGGATTATTTAGTGGGTGGCGGAACCATTGAAAAGACCATAAAACAAAAGAATTAGAAACCTACTAAAGAGTGCTAAAAGGCACTCTTTTTTTTAACTAAGCCAATATATTTTGAAATTTTACTAAAAATGCTATTGGCATTGCATATTTAAAGATAGAGCAAGGATAGATTGTTGATTATTTAATAATACTTCCAGCCAGTGCATTTTTAGTCTATTCAATGGTAATAATAGATCACAGTAGGATTTAAAAAGGGGGCCCATTAACGTGAATTGCCCGATTTGTGGTGGTAAAGCCACTGGTAAAGTTGGCATTGACCAATATTATTGTTGGGACTGCTGTGTGGAATACCGTTTAAAAAAAGAAGGTGTAGATGTTTTTGAGGTGGCTGAGGATGGTAGTTTAGTTTCCTTTGACCCGCACAATACAGGCTTATACTAGTCTAGGGGGTGATTTGAACATGGGATTCTGGAGGGGTGTTATAACAGGGAGTTTGCTTGGTGCAGCAATGGGTATGGTCTTTAAACCACAATGTAAACCTGAAGGTTTATTTTTGAAAAATACTCAAACTGCCAGCCGTCGTGCACAGAAGATGATGAAGGGTATGACCAAGAAGGTAAATGATATAGTCAAGTAAATGAAGAGAGTGGGGACTCTGGTCCTCACTTTTTATACTCTCAGCCTTAAATTTTTATATGGTTTCAAGGAGTGTAAGCCAGATAAATTTTGTGTTGCAAGGAGGAACCTATGGCCTGGTGGAAGGAAAAGTGTACCTATCGTTATCTTTTTCTTTCTTTTTTAATTGGTCTTATTTTATTTTTTCTATACCTTATCAGGGGGCTATTTGTCCCTTTTATCCTTGCTATCGTACTGGTATACATGCTGAATCCTTTAGTTGAACGCATGGAGAAACGGGGTTCTCCTAGGGTAGTGGCAATCTTAATTCTTTATCTAGGGGTTGTTATTGTGGCAACCAGCCTACTTATGTATGGAGTCCCTAGGATGGTCAATCAATTGGAAAAAATGGTAGAAAATATACCCCTTTATACTGACCAAGTAGAGGAGATAGTACGCAATATTCAAAAACGTTTTGCTGATAGTTCTATGCCCCCGGGTGTACAACAGATAGTGGATGAACGAATTCGCTGGGTTGAATCAAGGGTTTTAGCTATAGTCCGAAAATCAATGGATCTATTAATGGCATTATTAAGTAATTTGTTTTATATTGCACTGGCCCCGGTTTTAGCCTTTTATATTATGAAGGATCTAAAACTGATCAAAAATTGGACTCGCTCCATTGTACCCAAAGAACTGGTTGAAGATGTTTTTTACTTGGCCAGGAAAGTAGATGATGTTTTTTCTAATTTTATCCGAGGGCACTTAACGGTAGTTGTTATTGTTGGTATTTTATCGAGCTTAGCTTTCATGGTTATTGGCCTGGAATTTGCTGCGATGTTTGGGATTATTGCAGGCATAGCTGAGCTAATTCCTTACTTTGGCCCCTTGATTGGTGCTGCACCGGCAGTGGGTATCGCCTTGTTACATTCAAAATATATGACACTGAAGGTGATATTGGCAGTTTTGATTATTCAGCAGGTGGAGGGAAATATCATATCTCCTAAAATTATGGGCAATTGTATGGGACTTCATCCCCTTGTCATTATTGTTGCCTTGCTGGCAGGGGGGCACTTGTTTGGTATTGCAGGTATGCTTTTAGCAGTACCACTGGCTGCCATTATTAAAATAATTGTTTCTTTTGTTTGGAGAAAATTAATTTAACCAAAGACAGCTTATGATGATTGAGGATACCCCCAGTTAGCTTGACCACTGCATAAAATTACTATAAGATATAAATATTTGAAGGATAATGTAGTAAAGTGCCGTATAACCCGGTTTATTCACCAATTAGGAGGTAATTTAAATTGTTGACCGGAAAAGAAATTAGAGAGAAATATCTGCGTTTTTTTGAGCAGCGAGGCCATCAAATTTTGCCCAGTGCTTCATTGATACCCCACAATGATCCCAGTATTCTCTGGACTGCTGCGGGAATGGTCCCTTTTAAACCCTTTTTTACAGGACAGGCTGTGCCAGAATATCAAAGGGTAACAACTTGTCAGAAATGTATTCGAACACCGGACATTGAATCTGTAGGACGCACAGCCAGGCACCATACATTTTTTGAAATGTTGGGTAATTTCTCCTTTGGTGACTATTTTAAAGAAAGTATTATTCCCTGGGCTTGGGAATTTATTACCAAAGAGCTTAACTTACCAAAGGAAAAACTTTGGATTACTATCTATCAAGATGATGATGAAGCCTTTGAAATATGGAATAAGGTTGTTGGGATACCGTCTGAACGGATTGTTCGTCTAGGGAAAGACACTAACTTCTGGGAAATTGGGGTGGGTCCCTGTGGTCCCTGTTCCGAAATCTATGTTGACTTAGGAGAAGCCAGGGGCTGTGGTTCCCCAGAATGTCAGGTTGGCTGCGATTGTGACCGATTCCTGGAAATCTGGAACCTAGTATTCATCCAGTTCTTCCGGGATGAAGAAGGCAATTATTCCCCTCTGGAGAATAAAGGTATTGATACAGGCATGGGTTTGGAGCGTGTGGCTTCCGTACTACAGGGAGTGGCATCCAACTTTGATACCGATATTTTCAGAGAAATCATGGACTTCACAGCCAACCTAGCAGGGCAAGAATATGGGCAGAAAGCAGATATTGATTTAGCGTTAAAAGTTATTGCTGACCACTGCCGGGCCGTTACCTTTGCAGTAAGTGATGGGGCCCTGCCTGGCAATGAAGGCCGTGGCTATGTTATCCGGCGTCTGTTGCGCCGGGCAGTTCGCTTTGGTAGAGTATTAGGTGTGCGCGAACCCTTCCTATATAAAGTTGCCCAGGCTGTTATTAAGCAAATGCAAGATGCCTACCCCGAGCTTAAGCAGAAGGCTGAACACGTATTGCGTGTAATTCGCACAGAGGAAGAACGCTTCTTGGAAACGCTGGCAGCGGGTAGTGATATTCTTTCTGCCTTAATTAACGAAGCAAAGGCCAGCGGTGCCAGTGAAATCACCGGAGATGATGCATTTAAATTATATGATACCTTTGGTTTTCCTCTGGAACTAACTCAAGAAATTGCCGAGGAACAGGGATTGGCAGTAGATGTTGAGGTCTTTAATGCGGCCATGGAAGAACAGCGCAAACGGGCCCGTAGTGCCAGACAAGAAACCGAGTACTTATCAGAACGAGGTGTCCTATATAAGGCTTTACGGGAGGAACTGGGAGAAACCAGATTTATTGGCTACAGTGCTCTGGAAGCTGACTCCAATATCATGGCTCTTCTGAAGGATGGAATGCAGGAAATATCAGCGGTGGCAGGAGAGGAAGTGGAAATTGTCCTAGATGTAACTCCCTGCTATGCGGAATCCGGTGGTCAGGTAGCGGATCACGCCATCTTAAGGGGTCCGGACTTAGAAGTTGAAATAACATCCGTGAATAAACCCGTGGAGGGCTTAGTCATTCACCGGGGCAAAGTACTTTCCGGTATCATTAAGAGACACGACTCTGTCAAAGCCATTGTTGACCAACCTAGGCGTCAAGATACAGCAAGAAACCACTCTGCTACTCACCTGTTGCATAAAGCTCTCAAAGAGGTATTGGGTGACCATGTAAACCAAGCAGGTTCCTTAGTGGAGCCCGATCGCCTGCGCTTTGACTTTACCCACTATGCAGCAGTAACTTCAGAAGAACTTCGCCGCATAGAAGAGATTGTTAATGAAGCTGTACTGTCCAATCTTTCCATCGAAGTCTTTGAAACATCTCTTTCTAAGGCTAAGGAAATGGGAGCTGCAGCACTCTTTGGTGAGAAGTACGGCAAGCAGGTACGGGTTGTCAAGATGGGTGACTTTAGCATGGAACTATGCGGGGGCACTCATTTAACATCCACTGCTGAGGTTGGACTGTTTAAAATTTTCAATGAGACCAGTGTAGGAGCCGGGTTACGCCGTATTGAAGCTGTGACTGGTACCGGTGTTTTAAAGTATCTTAAGGCCAAAGAAGAACAGCTAGAAGAAATTGCTTCTGTTATTAAAAGCCCCATGCATGAATTAGTTCGACGTTCAGAAGCTCTGGTTCAGCAAAACAAATCCCTTGAGCAGGAAATTGAAGCACTTAGAAATAAACTAGCCAAATCCGAGGTTCAAGATATTCTAGGTAATATCAAGCGCGCTAAAGAAGTACCTGTATTGGCTTCAGTGGTAGCTGCCCCGGATATGGATAATTTACGTGGGATGGTGGATATGTTACGAGACAAAATGGGCAGTGGTGTTATCCTGCTGGGAAGTACAGCCGGAGAAAAGGTAAATTTAGTGGCAGCAGTAACCAAGGATCTTCATGGACAGGGGCTTCATGCTGGTAATCTGGTAAAGGAAATTGCTAAAATGGTCGGCGGCGGTGGTGGCGGCAGGCCAGATATGGCCCAAGCAGGGGGTAAAAACCCGGAAAAATTACAAGAAGCCATTGATCAAGTTTGCCGCGTTGTGGAAGGACAAATAAAGTAAATTTAGGGAGATAGAGCATCTCCCTATTTCTTTGATAAATACACAATCTTAACTTTTCTTCCAAAATTATTTTAATAGATTATATAAAATTTGTTGACATTAAGAAGGAAATATAAATTGTTAAGCGAATTATTTTTATGACTATAAATAATTAATTATGCAGACTAACAAGTCAGTTTTATGTTATTAAGCCCAGCGGTGATATGTCAAGAGAATGATTCTAAAAAATTGGAAATTAATTTAACAAAAGTGTACCCTATACCCTAAAAAAGGGTATACAAAATAAGCCCACCAGTTAAGCAAAGAAAAATTCCCTTTAAATGGTGTAAATGGAAAAGAGAGTAGATTTTAGGGTAAAGACGTTACCCCCTCCTCTCTGGTGAAGTGTACAGTTGCCTGGTGTTTAGTAGCGAAAACACCAACCGTACCAGTTTTCTAGCGGTTAAGACGAGAGCCCTTTTATGTTTGTGTTTTGGTACTTCATCATATTTCTTTTGGTAGAAGTCTTTGTACTCAGGAACATGCTTCCGTACAGAATCAGCAGCCTGAATTAAGTAATAACGAAGATACTTGTTCCCGGTCCTGGTTCTGCTGGTATCTTCGGCTTCAAATTCACCTGATTGATGTTGGTTCCAAGTTAAACCGGCATATTTAGCCAGAGCATTATGGTCTTTAAAGCGTTGGATATCTCCGGTTTCTGCCATGATTCCGGCGGTAAAAACATCTCCAATCCCTTTAACGGAAGTTAAAGTTTGGGGAAGGCCCTTCATGATTTTGGCGATTTCTTTGTCCAGTTTTTTCACTTCCGATTCCATATGTTTAATTACATTAAGCATAGTGGCCAAAGAAATATTCACAGGGTCAGCCATCGCCTTGTTCAGTCGATAAGAAGACCGGGCAATTTTTTGAAGATAAAGAGCAATTTCCTCCGGATTATCGAAACGGTTTTTCCCTTTATCCTTTAAGAAATCAACCAGTTCTTCCATAGACATGGCTACAATTTGTTCCGGTTCTAGTTCTTGGATAACAGCAAGACAGGTGCTGCCAAAAAGATTGGAAAATGGGTTATCCTGGCGTAAACCACTAAACTTTAAGAAGACCTGATTAAGAAAATAGGTTTTGTCCCGAGTGATATTTTGCATCAGGTGAAATCGTGTCCTTGTAAGCCTCTGCAAAGCCTCGTATTGAATAATGTCTTTCATGGCATGAGGTAGTCGACCAAAACGAAGGTGGTCTGCAATTACCCAGGCATCGATGCGGTCGTTCTTTGGGAGGGTGTCATACCCCTTTTTGAAACGGGCCACTTTTCGTGCATTAAGAACGTAAATCTGTGTATCTTTTTGGGGGCAAGTGGTTTGAAGCTGTTCTTGCAAATAGTGAGCAAGGTGCCAACCCAGATTTGAAGTTGCCTCCATACCAATTCGAAGGGATTGACTTTTGATTCTATCAGATGTATCAACAATCTTTTGAATGAGGGTGTCGGCCCCCTGCCGATTGTTGTGAATAGAAAAAGAAGCCAATGCCCCTCCGTCTCCATCCATAAATTGTACATGGTGAGACTGTAAGCTAACGTCTATTCCCACCAACATTTGTGACATAGGATCACCTCCCTGTTCTAAAAAATCAGGTTGGTCTCAGACCTGGGTGCCCATGGGAACCATCGAAAGCTGCCTCGTCATCAGCACTCATCATTAACATGAAGACAATTCGGGGTGCTACTCCCCCTTCATGGAAAGAGGTGCAACCAGCGGTTAGATCATCGATGATGGATCATGGGTAGCAGGCTTATTAAGCAGTACCAAAAGGTCCGCAAGGAGGGAAAGAAATATCCCGAGAACAACCTGTTAATCCCATTGTCCCATGGGGAGGTCTGAACTGCCAGACAATAATTGGAAGTGTAAAAAAGGCAATAGAAAACCGACCCGGTCAGGAAACCTCAAAAGAAATCTCCAGGGGGCCGGCATTAAGAATCACAATATCTTAAATTATGGAGCTGTAGTTATTAGTATCTACTCTCCCTGATCAGGGATTGACTGTGGATAATCTTGTATGTTTTCTAAACATCACCACCATATTTAGGGTACTTAGACTCAGTTTAGACAATGACCTTATCCACATAAACAATAGCCGCGCGACTGACTGGTACCATTATTGCACCCAGTGTGGAATTGGTTATCATTTTAGCTGGTCTCGATACCCGTTATCGAGAACCGGTTCTCATACATGGACTCCACCTTATTCCATTTATGGAAATTAGGTTTGTCCAGTGAATCTATTACTATTATACGAGGAGGAATTAATTGATGAAGAGGATATTTAAGACTGTTTTAACTGGCTTAACGATCCTGGCATTGGCCTTAGTTGCAGTGGGCTGCACAGGGAAAGAAGAAGCCAAATCACCGGCACAGGATACTGGTAAGAAGAAACTGGTGGCTGCTGCGGATGCTACCTTTGCCCCCTTTGAATTTACCGATTCCAGTGGAAAGTATGTAGGTTTTGATTTAGACTTAATTGCAGCCATTGCAGAAGAAATGGGCTATGAATTAGAGTTCCAGAGTATTGCTTTTGACGGTATAATTCCTGCCTTGCAAAGTAGCCAGATTGATTGTGCGGCCACAGCCATGACCATTACCCCCGAACGTTCAAAGGCTGTTAATTTTAGTGATCCCTATTATAAGGCTGGTCAAATTGTTGTTGTAAAAACCGAGAACAATGATATTAAGGGTGTTAATGATTTAAAAGGCAAAACAATTGCCGTACAAAGTGGTACCACAGGTGCAATGGAAGCTGAAAAGGCCACTGACAAGAAGAAAGTTATCTACTTTACTGGTGCTGACCAGGCCCTTCAGGAGTTGAAAAATGGCGCTGCCAATGCGGTAATAATTGACTACCCGGTTGCAGCTTATTTCATTCAGCAAGGTAACAAGGATGTTAAACTTGTAGGCGATATCATGTCCGCTGAAGAGTATGGCATTGCTGTTCCTAAGGACAAGGAGCAGATTTTAGCTGATGTAAATGCTGGTCTAAAAAAGATCAAAGAAAACGGTAAGTATGCAGAAATCTATAAAAAATGGTTTGGCGAAGAACCCAGAAGTTAATAGCAAGTTAGAAAGAGAGACAATTTGTCTCTCTTTTTGCGTGTATGGAACCTAATTTACTAAATCTTCATATGATAAAAAATCAAAAGCTTTGTTTATACGGAAGGGGGGTTCTTTCGTGTTTTTTCAACCAAGAAAGCCCAGTCCACCGCCAAAGGGGATGCCCGTGGGGACAGGGATACCGGGAATTAACTTAAGCCTTGATGTAAACCATGTTCAAGTGCTTGGAACTTTACTGATGATGGGCTTAAGCCGTCAACCAGGGTTTAAAGAGCAAATGGAAGAGTTTATGCTTTTTATGCAGAGAATGCAAGAAGCAGCAGAAACAATTTCGGTACAAATGGAAAATGTTTATCAGGAATATGCCAAGGTTAAGGCAAAGGCAGTAAAAACAAATCAAGAAAATGTTCAACAAAAAGCAGGTCGACGGCAAGAAGGTTTAACATATGTAAACCCACTGCTACAACACCTTCTACGATTAATGTCTTATTAGAGCACCGTATAAACGGTGCTTTTTTATGGTAATAAAAATTAAAAAACAAAGTTGAATTTTAGTTTTTTATTTTTGATAATTTAAAGGGGATTGCGGGATTGTGTTGAATTATTATTTCTATAAAAGGTAATATTAGGACTGGGAGGTCTTTGCCATGGCTCAAGATTTTTCTCAAGAAACAGTTATGTTTAAAGTCCAGGCGGAAGAAGTTAACCAGGCCCGTGAAATTCTGCTGGCTGTGTATGCGGCCCTAAAAGAAAAAGGCTACAACCCCATAAATCAATTGGTAGGATATTTGTTATCCGGAGACCCTGCCTATATCACAAGTCATGGGAATGCCCGCAGTTTAATACGCAGGTTAGAGCGGGATGAGTTGCTGGAAGAACTTGTTAAAAATTACCTGGATCAGAAATAACCCCTACATAGGGGTTTGTTTTTGTTAAGAGGTGTAAGCATATGGATTATAGAGAACTAGGGGGAACGGGACTTAAAGTGTCCCGTTTATGCTTTGGGGCCTTGACCATTGGTCCCTTGCAGGCGAAGCTTCCTGTGGAACAAGGGGCTGCTGTAATAAGTAGTGCCTTTGACCGGGGGGTAAATTTTATTGATACGGCTGAATTATATGGTACATACCCCTATATTCGTGAGGCTATTAAAAACAGAAAACAGGAAATAATTATCTGTAGCAAATGCTATGCCTATACCCGGGATGGTATGAAAGAAAGTTTAGAGAGTGCTTTAAAGGGTATCGATCGGGACTATATTGATATTTTTATGCTTCATGAACAGGAGTCACTTCTTACGATCCGTGGACATTGGGAAGCCATTGAGTATCTGTTGGAGGCAAAAGAAAAGGGAATTGTGCGGGCTGTGGGAATTTCAACCCATCATGTGGCTGCTGTAAGGGCTGCTGTGGAAATTCCTGAGATAGAAGTGATTCACCCGATCATTAACAAGGCTGGGGTGGGAATTGCAGATGGAACCGTAGAAGATATGTTGTCAGCTATCCGTAGGGCATATGCTGCGGGTAAAGGTATTTATGGTATGAAAGCATTGGGAGGAGGAAATTTACTTTCCAGTGCCAGGGAGGCATTGGATTTTGTCTTGAGTATTCCGGAATTGCATGCATTTGCAGTGGGGATGCAAAATGTTGACGAAGTGGATTATAATACGCGGTATTTTAGTCATACTTATATACCGGAGGAACTACAAGAGAGGGTGGCCAGGCAGCCTCGTCGATTGCACATCGACGAATGGTGTGAGGGGTGCGGTGCCTGCGTTGAAAAGTGCGGGGCAGCAGCCTTATTTCTAGACGGGGGGAAAGTAAAGGTTAAACCGGAATTATGCCGTCTATGCGGATACTGTGGTGCAGTATGTCCGCTTTTTGCTATTAAAGTTATATAGGAATGGAGCTTTAGCAATGAGAATTATGGGTTTAGATGTGGGTGATAAAACCATTGGAGTTGCCCTGAGTGATCCTTTAGGCTGGACGGCCCAGGGATTGGAAGTTATTCGAC
Organism: Desulforamulus reducens MI-1; assembly: GCF_000016165.1. Lineage (GTDB taxonomy): Bacteria > Bacillota > Desulfotomaculia > Desulfotomaculales > Desulfotomaculaceae > Desulfotomaculum > Desulfotomaculum reducens. Next base: position 829,500 of record NC_009253.1, read on the forward strand.
GGGATACAATTGAAAAAGATATGAACCGGTTGGCTCAAATTATTAGCGAGTATTCAGTAGAAAGAATTCTAGTGGGAATGCCTAAAAATATGAATGGTACAGTTGGGTCCCAAGGTGAAAAGGTACTGGCTTTTATAGAAAAAGTAAAAGAAAAAATTGACTTACCTATTAAAACCTGGGATGAACGATTGAGTACAGTGGCTGCAGAGAAAATGCTGATACAGGCAGATGTAAGCCGTGGCAAGCGAAAAAAAGTCATTGATAAAATGGCGGCGGCTGTTATCCTCCAAGGGTATCTGGACTCAGGAGCAAAATAAGAAAATTTTCGGTAAAAAAGCTTTAAGGGGATTTTCTTGACATATGATGTGTTTTTGGATACAATACAGACAACTTTTGGAAACGAGGTGCAAATTATGCCAGAACAAGACGAAGTAATTACCCTTATTGATGAGGATGGAGCAGAACATGATTTTAACGTTATTGACGTTATTGAAGTAGAAGGTTCCGAGTATGCAATTTTATTGCCTGTAGAAGATGAATCTGACGAGGCAGTGATTTTGAAATTTGCCAAAGACGAAGACGATAATGAAATTTTAGTAGACATTGAAAGTGATGAAGAGTGGGAAAAAGTTGCCGATGCATGGGAAGAAATGGTAACTGCTGAGGAAGGCGAATAAGCAATAAAGTTTATGACATGGAACCGGACGGTTAAATCGTTCGGTTTTTTATTTTTTAGCATTGCAGAAAATATAAGGGCAAACTAAAACTTCGCCTGTTTGTCTGTGACCATTAGGTAGGGTATAGCATAAGCCGAGTTTTTGTAAAGTAATTTTAGGAATAGCCGATGCATGTCCCTAGTAAGATATAGTTAAGTATGTTCAGGAAGGAGGGGACAGTGCATTGGTGGTTAAGAGAAAAAAGCTTCTAGTTATAGGCCTGCCTATTGTTTTTTTGTTATTAATAATTACTTTTCTGGCATCCCAGATGAGCTTTGCTCCTCGGGACAAAATATTACCAGGTGTATATATGCAGAATATTGAATTGTCTGGGATGGATTATAATCAGGCTATAGCCTCTATAGGAAAACTAGAGCAGCAATTCCAAAAGCCCATTCAAGTAAAGTATAAAGATCAAGCCTGGGTATTACCAATGAGCCAAGTTGGTCTAAAAATTAACTGTAAAAAAGAAGTTCAAAGGGCCCTGGATTTCGGGCGTAAGGGGACCCTCAGACAGCAGTTTTTAGAACGCAGACAGGCCTTTAGGGGTGCTTACCTGAAGCCTGATATTTCCTTGGACAAGAACCTCTTGGAAAAATTAATTGTAACAGACGCAGCGGTCATTATATTGCCACCTCGGGATGCAGGCTTAATTATCCATGCGGATAATCGTGTTGAAGTATCCCCGGGACGTAGCGGCCGATTAGTAGATATTGATCATTTAGAATCAAAAATTATAGAAGCTTTACTAAAGGGCATTAGTTCCCCTATTGAGTTAAAGCTAATAGATGTCCCCCCCATTCGTTCCACGGAACAGGTTAAAGTAATGGGTGTAAATACATTATTAGGAATGTTTTCCACTAAATTTGATCCAAACAAAGTTAATCGGGCTTACAATGTTAGTGTGGCAGCAGCAGCCCTTGACGGTTTGACAGTAAGCCCCCAGGAAGTTATTTCCTTTAACGAAGTGGTGGGTCCTCGAAGTACAGAGGCTGGGTATAAAAATGCCCCGATCATCGTAAACAATGAAATGGTAGATGGCTTGGGCGGTGGTGTATGTCAGGTATCCACTACACTTTATAATGCCGTGTTGTTGGCCAATTTAGAGGTGGTTGAAAGAACCAATCACTCTTTACCCATTCCTTATGTACCAATTGGAAGGGATGCCACAGTGGTGTTTGATTCCATAGACTTTAAATTTAAAAACAATACAAACTATTGGTTGTACATTCAGTCCTATGTTAAGGGTGGCACCCTAATAATTAAAATCTTTGGTAATTCGGAGTATAAGAAGGATGTAGTTATTCGAAGCTGGGTTGAAGAAACCTATGATCCCAAAACTTTGGTTGAGGATGATTATGGAATACCTTTGGGAGATCGGGTAGTGCGACAAAGGGGAGCCAAGGGATACATGGCCACAGGGGAACGAATCATTATGAAAGATAACATAGTCATTAAGGTAGAAAAACTCCCCACCAGTATCTATAAAGCAAGAAACCAAATTATCTCGCAGGGTATGGCACCCATAGGTACCATTCTTAAAAATCCTAATTGACACAAAATCAAGGGGAAAATAGTGAGGTAATCAAGATTCCACCAGAATAATCTGTGGCTTAAAAACATAATTTTAGCCCTTCGTTCAACGAAGGGCTAAAATTAATGTTTATTAACTTACTTTCTTTTGATGTTGTTTTCGATACATGATTAAATCATCTATTGTAACCACGGGTATATTGTTTTTATTAGCAAAGGTTACCACTTCGGGCAAGCGGGCCATAGTACCATCTATGTTAGTTAACTCACAGAGAACACCATAGGGTTGAAGTCCGGCCAATTTCATAAGATCTACCGTTGCTTCTGTGTGCCCCTGACGTTCCAGTACACCACCAGGGCAGGCTCTTAGAGGAAATACATGACCGGGACGGTTAAGATCTTCAGGTTTAGCATTTTCTGCAACGGCTGTTTTTACAGTTTTAACCCGATCAGCCGCAGAAACACCAGTCGTTACTCCGTGAGCTGCTTCAATGGTAACAGTAAAGGCAGTTTTAAACCGACTTGAATTATTCTCTACCATCATCGGAAGACCCAGTGAACGAACTTTCTCATCGGTCAGACAAAGACAAACAATACCACTACACTCCCGTATCAGCATAGCCATCTGAACTTCATTAAGTGTTTGAGCAGGGAATATTAGATCCCCTTCATTTTCCCGATTTTCGTCATCTGTAACCAGTACCCCGTTACCGTTTCGGAGAGATCGGAGTGCTCTCTCTACCCGTTCAAACGGGTCACCAAATTGAGTTAGTAAACTCTGATTCATGGTAAATCCCCCTTTAGTTGATTAATCTACCAGAATCAGGGCGCAAAGACAGACAGCTGCCTAATGTATTACACAAGCAGCATAAGGAAATGGATACCTGTGAATGGTTGCTGACTGCCTTATCCTCTTTCATCCGGACTATACCGTTGGCCCTGGCTTTTCACCAGATCTGCTGTCCTCCTATATAATAAGGAGCGCTCGCGGGCTCCCAGTGTGAACTGGATACCGCCAGTAGGGACTTTCACCCCGCCCTGAGAACAAGTTAATTTAAATATATCACTTTGGTAAGTAATGTCAATATATTTTAAATAATTTGTTAGTATAAGATTCTTTCGAGTTTGCTATAAGATTTGTATATCAATACCATGGTGGCCTTGTATTGGACAAATCACTTAAATGATCACTATGTTATATAAGCCGGTTAGGATATATTAAATCCTTTTTGTAGTTGGTAGGTTTATTGGGAAAGCCATAGACCATGTATTGAAGGAAAAAGTCAAATACTGGTAGTAAATTGACACATTTATTTGATTTTATAGTCTGATAATTTAAAATATACTAATAAATATGAGGAAATAGTTAAAGTTTCGACATATTATAATATTTTATTTGAAAATAATGTGATATATTTAATTTATAGTTGTCGAATTAATGACAGACAACAAGTTTTATTCGGAGGGTGTGTATTAAAATGGCGAATTTTAACACAGAGCAACTAATTGCTATGGCAAAAATATTTAAGCAATTATTGGGACAGGAAGCCGTTGTTGTATTAAGTGACAAGGAGAAATTTATCGGCTATGAAAAAGGAAGCAACTTGGACTTAGGAATTAGGATAGGAGAATACATAACACCTGGTAGTACCACAGAAATGATCTTAAATACCAAAGACAGGGTTGTACGAAAGGTTGAAAGCCATGTATTTGGGGTACCATACTTAGCCTTTGGAGTGCCTTTAAACGATGAAGAAAACAATATTATTGGTAGTATTTCCTTTGGACAACCAACTACCACCCAGGAGGCATTACTGGATGATGCAGAGAAATTAGGTGAATTATTAGAGACCATTAATCAAACTACCAGCGGTTTGTCAGCTTCGACTGAACAGTTGGCAGCCACAACCAATAATCTTTCCAGTCAAGCGAATACTATAAACAGTAACGTAAAAAGAACCGATGTTGTACTTTCCCTGATCAGAGATGTAGCAGCCCAAACCCATCTTTTGGGTTTGAATGCAGCCATTGAAGCTGCACGGGCAGGAGAACAGGGCAGAGGATTTAATGTTGTAGCCGAAGAAATACGTAAATTAGCAGCTAAAACAACTGGTTCCGTTAAGGATATTACAGACATTCTTACCATCATTAGAACATCTGTTGAAGAACTTACAGAGCATATTCACCAAGTGGCAGCGGTTACAGAAGAACAAACAGCCGCTGCGGAAGAAATAGCAGCATCGGTTAATGATATTTTCTATATGTCAAAACAGTTAAATGAATTGGCAGAAAGCCTTACCACTTAGAAGAGTTCTGGAGGCTTCGAAAATGTTAGTTACTGAAAGAGAACTTCTTTTGAATACAGTTAATAAATTAGAGAATAAAATATCACAGCTAAAGGAATCTCTAGGGGCTTGCAAACAAAGTGGGAATTTGGATATAACTGCTTATAAAAAGCTGGAGGAAGAACTCCGGTTAAAAGCTCAACTTTTGGATTTAGCATCGGATGCTATTTATTTAACGGATTTGGAAGGGCATTTTATTTATTTAAACGATTCAGCCTATAAAAACCGTGGTTATACCCACGAAGAAATGATGAACATGAGTATTTATGATTTTCATTTGGCTGAGAACAGAGAGCTTGCTAATCAACACAAACAAACCGTACTGGAAAAGGGTCAGAACACGTTTGAAACTATACATATAGGTAAAAACAGAATGATACCCGTGGAAATCAATTCACGGCTCATAGAGAAGGGGAATAAGAAGTTAATCCTTAGTATAGTGCGTGATATAACCGAGAGGAAAAGCTATGAAGCAAAACTCCACTATTTAAGTATGCACGATCATATGACAGGGCTCTTTAACCGTGCCTATTTTGAACAAGCCATTGAGCGGTATAGGAATACTAAGTGCTCGCTGGCCTTTATAATGGTAGATATTAATGGACTAAAACTAATTAATGATACAATGGGACACCAAGTGGGAGATACTCTACTAAAGGATACGGCTAACTTAATTAATTCCACCGTGGGAAAAAGGGGAGTTGTCGCTCGCTTTGGTGGAGATGAGTTCGCCATATTACTGAACAATACTGACGAAGTACTTCTAGAGGAAATTAAAAGACAACTCATTAAGGAAGTTAGGGTTTACAACAAAAAGAAACCGGAACTTCATTTAAGTATTTCTATTGGTTATGCTACTTCCCATAACTCCTCAAAAACCATTGATGAGCTTGTTAAGGAAGCAGATGATTTTATGTATCGGGCTAAACTTCATCGCAACAGCAGTATACGGAGTTCTCTGGTTCAAACCTTAGTCAAAGCATTAGAAGCAAGGGACTTTATAACAGAGGGTCATGGAAATCGTCTGGAAGATATTATGAGTCTAATTGGTAAGAGAGTAAACCTTCCCAGCAGCAAAATCTATGATCTACGTCTCCTGGCACATTTTCATGACATTGGTAAGGTGGGTATCCCTGACCGTATACTTTTTAAACCGGGTGCCCTAACGCAGGATGAACGCAAAGAAATGCAGCGTCACTCGGAAATTGGATATCGTATAGCACAGTCTTCAACGGAGCTAATGCCTATTGCCAATTGGATACTTCAACACCATGAGCGTTGGGATGGAAAAGGTTACCCCTTGGGGATAAAAGGTGAGGAAATCCCGTTAGAGTGTAGGGCTTTAGCCATTGTGGATGCTTATGATGCCATGATAAACGATCGCCCCTACCGAAAGGGTATGACACATAAGGATGCAATATGGGAATTGTCTCGTTGTGCCGGAACCCAGTTTGATCCCCATCTCCTACCGATTGTGGTGGAGATTTTAGAAGATGTTTACCAGAAAAATAAAAAAAATAATTATACAAACTCCACTACTTCTTGAAGGGCAGAAAAATAAAGTCACCCAACTTGCAATTTGATGTATGATAAAAAGAATGTTGACTATTGCTCTTCATTATGTTAAAGTTACTTTCAACATAATCACTTGAAAGACGATGATGGAGAAAAGTAGGTCAAATCCAGCCTTGCAGGGAGAAGAAGTCTAGACTGGGAGCTTCTTTAAGGTATGGTTGATTGAAGTTCACTCCGAAGTTGCTGTTCTGAAGTTTAAGTAGGGGCAGACGGGTTTTCCGCCGTTATCAAGGAAGAGGTATCGGATGAACAGTCCCGTACCGGTAAAAGTGGCCAACGCAATTAGGGTGGTACCGCGGATGATGATTCTCCGTCCCTTGAGGATAGAGGATCTTTTTATTTTACCGGCAGGTAGCCTGTTTTTCCCGTATCTAATTGAGGTGGGCTTTAATGAGCCAATTTGGGTGGTATCGCGGAAATAACTCTCCGTCCCTTTCAGGGATGGGGAGTTATTTTATTTCTGACATAGCGCAAGAAGGGAGGGAAGATCGTTGAGAGATAAAGCAAATATTATTCTAATTGGCTTTATGGGATCTGGTAAAAGCTCCGTAGGTAGCAGGTTGGCGAAAAATTTAGAATTTGACTTTATGGATATGGATAAAGAAATCGAACGAATAACCCAAATGGATATCCCAAGTATATTTAAGAAATACGGTGAATACCATTTTCGTTCCGTGGAGACAGCTTTATTAAAAAGCTTAGGTGCAAAGGAAAAAACAGTCATTTCCACGGGTGGTGGAACGGCTATGTGTGCTGAGAATTGGAAAATTCTCAGCGAATTGGGCCTGCTTGTTCATTTATATGTGACGCTAGATACTGCAATCCTTAGAACCGGAGGCAAGGATCGGCCCATGCTTCAACAAGATCGAGGACAACTGGAAAGCATGTGGCAAAAAAGACTGTTAGTCTATCAGCTGGCAGAGCATACCGTTGATACCGAAGGTAGAAGTATTGAAGAAGTTACGCAATATATTGTGGATTTTATTAAAATTTTAAAGGAATAGGTTGTAAAAGCTGAACATTAGGAGGAAATATAAATGATAGTCATACTGAAGCAAAATAACCCAGATGAAAAACAGGTGGAACCTCTGCTTACTTGGTTAGAAAGCCTGGGTATTAGTACCCACTTTATCGTTGGAACACATCAAACCGTCATTGGACTCATTGGTGACACCAGTATCGTTGATATTGATCTGATTAAATCCCTGGACATTGTTCAGGATGTTCAGCGGGTACAGGAGCCCTACAAAAAAGCCAATCGCAAGTTTCATACCGATGATACTGTAATTGATATCAACGGTATTAAAATTGGCGGAGGCAATTTTCAAATGATTGCGGGGCCTTGCTCCGTTGAGTCCCGCGAACAAATTTGTACCATTGCTGAAAGCGTGAAAAATTCCGGAGCCACCATGCTGCGTGGCGGTGCCTTTAAGCCCCGCACCTCACCTTACTCATTCCAAGGCATGCATGCTGAGGGAATTGAACTTTTGCTGGAAGCAAAAAGGCTAACGGGTCTCCCCATTGTTACCGAAATTATGAACATCTCTCATTTACCACTATTTGAAGAGGTAGACGTAATCCAGGTGGGTGCCAGAAACATGCAAAATTTTGAACTGCTGAAAGAGCTTGGCAAGCTGCAAAAGCCAATCTTACTAAAGCGTGGCTTAGCCAATACGCTGGAAGAATTATTGATGAGTGCGGAGTACATTATGGCAGGTGGCAACGAAAATGTAATTTTATGTGAAAGAGGCATCCGTACCTTTGAAACCGCAACCAGGAACACCCTTGATATATCAGCAATTCCTGTCCTGCACAGTAAGACCCATCTACCGGTCATTGTTGATCCAAGTCATTCGGCAGGGATCTCACGTCTGGTAAGACCACTTACACTGGCAGCCATCGCCGCAGGAGCAGACGGACTCATTATTGAGGTTCATAATGATCCAAGTCGCGCCCTTTGTGATGGTCCTCAATCGCTGACACCTCGGGCCTTCGAACATTTGGCCAGCGAGTCGCGCGAGGTTCTGCAGCTAATGAGGAAGTTTGAACGAGATATATACAATGCCCAACGCTAAGACTAATCATCATGGCGGTATTTTGGGGGGCATTGCCTGCCTCTAGCAAAATTCCATTATTTCTCGCAAAAAACCAATACCAAGCTTTCCATCAAAGGAAGACACGATCCTTGTATGGTGCCCCGGGGCAGCTACTGTGTAGAGGTGGTAATGGCCATTACTTTGTTAGATCTCATGCTTTAAGCAAAAGGAGAAAAAGGAATGGATATAAAGGACCTAAGAAAAGAAATTAATCAAATCGATGGACAGTTGCTTAAGTTGTTTTTAAAACGGATGAACGCATCAGCGCAAATTGTCAAGTATAAAATTCAAAATGAACTGCCTGTTTTCGATAGAGGGAGGGAAAGGGAGGTCTTAAACCGCGTTGCGGAGCTTGCTGGAACAGAAATGGAAGCTTATTCTAACAGGCTGTTTAACACCCTGTTAGACCTGAGTAGAGCCTATCAAAATCAGTTTATCCCCCACAACTCCCGGCTTGTCCAGGACATTCAAGCAGCCACCTGTGAGCTGACCCAACCATTTCCTAGTAAAGCCAATGTTGCTTGCCAGGGAACAGAGGGTTCTTACTCCCAACAAGCAGGCGATAAACTTTTTTCACTACCGAAGCTATTGTTTTTCAGCGACTTTGAAGGTGTTTTCCAGGCAGTTGAAAAAGGTCTGTGTGAATACGGGATTTTACCCGTTGAAAATAGTTTGGCAGGTACGGTAATCCCTGTTTATGATCTGATGGAAAAATATAAATTTTACATTGTACGCAGTATCAGACTGAGAATTAATCATACAGTGCAGGCCAAGAAAGGCGTTACTTTAGGTGATATTCATGAAATCGTTTCACATGAACAGGCCATTCGACAATGCAGTGAGTTTTTAAAGTCTCATCCCCACATTAAGGTGACCTTGTTTAGCAACACCGCAGCCGCTGCAAAGTATGTGGCCGATTCAGATCGCACCGATCTGGCTGCTATCTCCTCTGAAGCCTGTGCTAAGTTGTATAACCTTGATGTTTTATCAGACCAAATTCAAAACAGAGACAATAACTATACCAGATTTATCTGTATATCAAAGAATATGAAGATTTATCCCGGAGCCAACAAAATTAGTCTGATGCTCGCCCTTCCACACAAACCGGGCTCCCTTTACACCTTACTTGCTAAATTTTCAGCACTGGGTTTCAACCTGACCAAGCTGGAAAGTCGCCCTATGCCCGGCAAGGACTTTGAATTCCTATTTTACTTCGATTTTGAAGCGTCCATCTATTCACCTGAAACAGGTAATTTGCTTAGCGAGTTGGATCGCAGTCTGGAAAAGTTTATGTTCTTGGGCAGTTACAGTGAAGTTTTTTAGGAATGGACTACAGGGGCGAGTTCTATAAAGATAGGGGTCATTCTTATTTTATAAAGATTTGGAATTACACAGAAAAAATCCGGCTCAAAGTGCCGGTTTTTTAGCTGTTAATGTAGAGGCATGTTGTTCATATATGTTTTTGTAATACCTGAATCCGTAAAGTAATTTTCTGTCTCACCCCATAATTTATAGGGAAATGAAGGAATATGTAGAAATATACATCTAATCGATATTTCTAATCTTCACCTCAGGGGTGCAACATAAAAAAGATAAGAAACAAGAAAATCAAAACCAAAAACAGAGACGATGATAGGCTCACTATCTTTGAAATTGAACAAGGTGACGAAGAGCTAACCACCCATTCGGGCTTAGCTCTTATAGGAGCTTTACTGGCTAATACCAAGATAAAAACCCGACTGAACAATACAATGTCTGCTGAACAAAAGAAACCCCATATTTCTAATGGAAGTGTTGGTATTGCCTACATTGGCTTGTTATGCCAAGGCAAGAGTGATTTTGACCACATTGAACCCTTTCGAGAAGATAATTTCTTTGCAATCTCGTTAAACATCAAAGAGACACCGTCAAGCCCAACCCTTCGCCAACGATTAGATATGGTTGCTAAAGATAAGCAATGGAATAATATCCTGTTGGAAGAATCTGCGGGGCTAATCAAAAAAACAAATGCACCTCTAACCCCAGTGTACCTGGGTCAAGAAAATAGAGCTTATCTTCCACTAGATATTGATGTGTCTCCCTTTGATAACTCCAACACCAAAAAAGAAGGGGTCTCCCGCACCTACAAAGGCACCGATGGTTACGCTCCCATCTTTGCATATCTAGCAAAGGAAGGTTATTGCGTAAATACTGAGCTACGCCAAGGGAGTGAACATTGCCAAAAGAACACCTCAGAATTCGTTGCTGAAAGCATTCGCTATGCCCGAAAAATTACCCAGTTGCCTTTGCTTTTAAGGATGGACTCAGGCAATGACAGCGCTAGTAATATTGAAATTTGCTTAAATGATGATACTAAGGCTGATTTCATTATTAAGCGAAACCTTCGCAAAGAAACCCCTGAAGGGTGGCTACTATTGGCAAAGAACAATAAAGATATTTACTGCCAGGAACGTGAAGGTAAAAAAGTCTACTATGGTTCCATGATGAAATACAAAAAGGAGCTAAAAAGAGAAATCAGGGTAGTTTACAAAATTACCGAAAGAACCTTTGGTAAAGATGGCCAGATATTTCTCGTACCCCAGGTGGAGGCAGAAACCTATTGGACCTCATTGCCAGACCCTCCACATGTAATCGAAAGACTATACCACGAACATGGCACCAGTGAGCAGTTTCACAGCGAACTTAAGACAGACCTGGATTTAGAAAGACTGCCCTCTGGCAAATTTGACACTAACAACCTAATACTACATTTTGGAGTAGTGGCCTACAATCTGTTGCGCATGATAGGACAATCAACAACTAGAATGCAGCATGTGCCCTTGCGAAAGCAGGCAGAACGCCGTAGGATTAGGACGGTGATTCAGAACTTAATCACGTTGGCATCACGGTTAGTTTCACATGCAAGAAAGAAGAAATTACGATTTGGAAAGCACAGTCCCTGGTTTGAAACATTTAAACAAGCTTACTCTGTGTGTTTAGCAAGATAGAAATATCCACAGAACGATAAAACTTTGCACTAAAAGAAGTGATTAGTTTGTTGTTGCCAAATTTAGCCCTAATACGTTTAAGTGAATTATTGAATTATTGAATTGTTGTATCGCAAGACGGCAATACAAAATTTCCCATAAATACTGAGGGATATGGTTACTAAATGGGTTACTCACGGATTCAGGTGAAGATCATAATTGCTATTACAACTTTGAAAATTGCTTAATTAAGAAATCTATGTAAAACCATATACCGCACCAACTCTTGCTCGGTTGGTAGTGCATAAACAATTACAAATCTAAAACCAATAGTTTAATTCACTTTTCAATAAACTAATTGGAAAAATTCCTCCTCATAAGGCATATTAATTTACCTAGGAGAATAGTTGCCTAAAAGAGGAGGGGGACAGATGAAAAGAATTGTTATCTGTGGAAGAAATGACGGTGGTAAGCAAGCGTTTTGTCTTTCCGTCCGTTAGTTAATAAGGCCTTAAAGAATAATATATTTGAAATCTTTCCCGGGTTATTGCCCGGGATTTTATTTTTATAAAAGTGCTTTATTTAGGAGGGTGCAGTGAAAATGAGAATATCTAGGCAACTCTCCTTACCCATTACCGGATCACTGATTGTAAGAGGCCAGTGTCCAGTTTGCAAAGGTGACTCCACACAGATATTTAAATCTAAGAAGGTAGATTATTGCCTATGCCAATATTGTCTTCATAAATGGAGAAAGGAATTATCCAGAGAGGTGAACTTATGAATAAGAATTATCTAGATGTTTTAATTAAACTTGGTCGTAAACGGATGGAAGAATTAGCTTTGGAATTAGGAAGGACACGACACACCCAAGAGTTTTACGATGCAGCCAGTAGTTGGACAAGCATTCTGAAGGTGCAAAGTAAGATGACAGTGGCATGATCAGATATCTCGCCTTCTAAAATCGCTATGTCCCAGTTAAATCAAGGCATTGAAGGTTTTACTACCGTGTTTCTTGTCAGCATTGCATAATAAAGGAGGGTAAGAACGATTGTTGGTTAATATCAGTAAGGGCTTATTTTATAATAAGTATTTTATCTTTAAAAGGTTTAAAAAGGAAAATGTAGAAAATTATCATAAAGTTATAATTAATAAGAATTGACCTTTTCCAAAGGTAATTATAAACTTAAATGTAATAAAATGTAAATAGGGAGATTTCATTATATGAATTGGACTTCAGAAGAACACTTTGTTACATCGTTTGTAGGCATGTTAATGAATTCCCACCATTCAGACAACTTTTACGTTTTGAGGGAAGTTAAAACTAGTTATGGTAGGCCAGACGTTGTTGTCATTGAATATGATCAAGATAAACTTAATGATAGGCGTCGTAGAATTCCAATTAGTAAAAATTTATTTACTAAAGAATGTGCCTACGTTATGGCTTTTTTAACATATAGAAGATGGGTTAAAATTAGCAATTTACAAAAATTCCTAAATTGCTCACATAGCCAAATTAAAAATGTTATTCAAATCTTAAATCTTCATGGTCTAATATTACACAGGGATGACTGTATTCGGGCTAAGCCTATTAGAGAAAATTTAGTAATTAAGAGACTCTGTACATATGAAGCAAAGCTTTTCAAATGGAAAGACGCTATTGAACAAGCAGAGAGGCATTTGTGGTTTACAGGCGATTCATATGTACTGCTACCGGAGTACAAACAGAGCTTATTAAATGAGGTGTCGACCGAATGTAGGAGACGAGGGGTAGGTCTTACTTTATTTGATCTTAAAGAAAATAATTTGTGCATAAATGTAAGATCTGCAGAGACTGGTATTAAGAATTCCCCGTTTTTATGGATTATTAATGAGTTATTTATAACGGGAGAGATAACTAATGATAAAGGAATTCAAACCGGATATTTCTCAAATTAAAGTGTTATTTCCAGAGTTAGTTGATTTACAAGAAATTGGGCCTGGGGGTCAGAAATTAGTTTATTCTGCTAAGCATCCAGAACATGGGCTAATTGTTCTTAAACTAATAAAACCAGGTTCCCCAACAACAAGGCAGCGAACATTAAGAGAATTGTATATTGCTTCTGAGCTAAAAGGAGCTTGTTTTGCTAAGCTTCATGGCTTTGGGGATATTAATATTGAAAATGAAGAAGTAATTTTTATCATGGAAGAGTATATTGATGGTAACACATTGCGTGCATTAATTCAGGCAAAAAGTCTTAGTTTAAAAGAGATAATACTTATTGGTAAAGAGTTACTCCATGCGCTTGATGTAGTAGACCAAAAAGGCTTAGTTCATAGAGATGTAAAGCCAGAAAATATAATTGTTTCTAAAAGTAGGATTGTCCTATTAGATTTTGGGATAGCTAGACATTTAAATTTATCATCCTTAACTGATGATATGGCTATGTTTGGGCCTATGACCCCAGGTTATGCAGCTCCTGAACAAATAAAAAACGAGAAAAGAAGAATTTGTTCAAGAACTGATTTATTTTCTTGGGGGGTTGTTATGTATGAGTGCATTACAGGGAAGAATCCGTTTATTGATGGGTGTGCAACCCCACAAGAGATTCTAATTAAAACAATTAAGTACAATCCTCCGACAATATTAGAAATAAATTATAAATTTTCTAAAGTTATAGACAAGTGTTTGAAAAAAGTAATTCATAGACGTCCGATCTCTGCTAAAATGGTGTTAGAAAATTTAGAAGGATGTGAAAAAGACTTATGTCCTTAAGATTTTTCTTACAGCAGGGGCATGGGATGATGGGTCTAAATAAGGAGTTTATAAAAAAATATAATAATATGGGAGTTATTCTTTCCCCTAGGTCCTGCACAAGAGAACAAGTTGAAAAACATGCCGCTGAAATCAAAAATTTAGGTGGGACAGTTTTGTTCGACCCCCAGTTTTATGAACCTAGGACATCACATGAAAAATTATTAGGGTATCCGTATTGGGAAGAAATTAGTTTTGAAACATCGGAATTTACTATTAGTGATCAGAAGGAGCTTTGTAAAAAAGTTATTGATTATCAGGTTAATATTTTAAAGGTTAAAGAAGTTATCTTGCCTGGTCGATACTCAAATGTTTTAAGTGAATCTTGGTTGGAAATGCAAGCTTCGTTTGCAGATTATTCCTCCGAATTGTCTTTAGGTTTACCAGTGTATTCTACACTTGCAATTGGATCTGATATTGTTGGTGAATCAGAGATGTTTGATCGTATTATTGATGAATTAGTTTCTTTCCCAGTTGATGGAGTCTACGTTGTATTAAGATCACCAGGGGATAAATTTTTAGTTAATGATGAAACTTATTTATACAATGTTTTGGATGGCCTATTAAGTCTTTGTCTAGCTGGTAAACGAATAATTGTTGGTTATGCAAACCAACAATCACTTATTTATAGTGCTGCTGGTATTTCTGGAATTGCAAGTGGAAATTTTAGAAATGTTAGGTCCTTTAATCCGGAAATATTTGATATTCAAGACGAAGACACCCATATAACAAGAGCTACCTGGTATTATGATGCAAATACTTTAAGTGAGTTTAGACCTCAACAGCTTAGCCTAGCCTACAGAAGAGGATTATCTAAACATTTTGGTCCAAGTTGTGATTATTGTAAACAACTATTAAAATCACCGAATCCAGCGTTAGTTCCTTGGAAAGAGCCCTCTGCTTTTAGGCATTATCTTTACGAACTTAGACGCCAATGGCTTGAAATAGATAAGGTTGAACCTGGAAATAGAATTCAGTTTGTTAAAGATATGTTATATGCAGCTAGCCACAGATTAGAATATTTAGAGGAAAATGGGTTTAGACCTGGCCAAAGAGCATTCAGTAAATATTTTGATCCTACTATTGGAGCGGTTGAGGCTTTTGAAATCGATAGATCGGAGGATATTAGAATGCTAAGAAAATAAAGATTTTTAGTAAGATATATCTTCATAGGAATGTTTACCGCGGGTTATATTTAATTAGTTCTTTCTGAATATAATAAATATACAATATTTAGTGTCGGAGTTTTGTTAGTGCAATTTTTTGTCCAATAAGATATTTTACAGATAAAAAACAGGTAGCCCAGAAGTAGGAAGAAATGACCACTTTAAACAATCTTTGTCGTATAAGCATACTTCAAGATTTCGTAAAAAATATTCAATAAATAAGCATTTCCCGAATAAAAAAGCCCGGTTAGCCGGGTTTTTTGCTTTTTATAGGGGGTCTAACACATGAAAAATACTTCGGGAAATATTTTAAGTGATTTTTTAGAGGATATTTACTCCGGTGGTACCGCCCGGAGTACGGTGGAAGCCTACCAGAAAGATGTAGTGTATTTTTCTAAATGGTACATCGATACAACCGGTAAAGAGCCACATCTGTGGGACATAACCAGTATCGATCTTAGGGAGTATCAGGAATATATGCTAAGTGTTCAGGGTCTGATGCCAGCTACAATAAATCGTCGTATGGCTGCCATGGAGAAATATATAAGGTGGGCGCATGGAAAAGGTTATATCAGCAGATTGTTAGCATTTCCCAAAATTATAAAGGAGCAAAAAACTCCGCCTAAAGCACTGGGGCGAGTGGAACAGAATCGTCTTCTCAGAGAAGCTGAACGACATGGAAAGGCCAGGGATATTGCTTTGATCCGGCTTATGATGAGTTGTGGTCTACGGGTGGGTGAGGTGGTTTCCATTCGCCTGAGTGATCTGGATATTGGTGAACGTCACGGAACGGTCGCCGTACTGGGAAAGGGTAAAAAATACCGGAAAGTGCCGGTACCGCCGGAAGCGAGGAAGGCTATCAAAGAATGGCTGGCTGAGCGAACCCAAAGGTACCCAGATAACGACTGGCTTTTTCCAAATCGGAATGTTGGCAATATCACAGCCAGGAACGTGGAACAGGTGATTAAGAATATAGGGAAATTTGCTGGTCTTGATCTACACCCTCATGTTTTGCGCCACACGGCGGCAACAAATATGATTCGGACTGGAGCAGATATTGTAACAGTGGCCCAAATTCTAGGACATGCTAATTTGAATACCACGGCCATATATACTAAGCCAGATAGCAAAACAATGTTAAAGGCGCTAGAAAAGGGGGAGGTTTAAGAAAATTAAATGCATAATTGCTAAATTATGTGCCATAGATGATTGGGATTAACAGAAAAGCTAAGAAAACAATAACGTAAGGTATGCCAACTATATAGTAACCCCAACTTTTTTTCATCCGCAAAGATAAGAGTGCAAGAAGATGTGAAAAAGGTAAGAAATACCCTAGTAGGTCAAGAAGTAATAGGGGTGAACATGTAAGATACCAGGCAAAACCTATGCTAAGTAAAGAACCAATAACTAAATAACGAGGTCGGTTGCTATGTATCCCAATCAGAGAAATTAATAATGATCCAATGATTGAAGGCCACCCTATAAATATTTGCGCTAGTAAAGGCAACATTATCCGCCTCCTTTATTAGTGGTATTTTAACTCAATTATATTATCTTTTTAGGATAATATTGTGAGTTCCCTTAAGTGCGTACTCCAACCAAGATCTGAACCAGTCTATTTTAGGAAGGGTTAAGTTCCAAGGTTAAAAAAGCAAAACATCAACTATCAATATTTGTCGTAATTTGTATGAAGGATAATCAAAAACCATGGCGAATTTCCAGAATTTGTTGGTGTAATAACCTAGTTTTAATAGATTTTAGAAAGAAGTGTTGAGTGTTGTTTGAGATTGAAAAGTTGTTGAGTAAGATTGAATTTCTTCGATATGAACTCAAACGTGTAGCTAGAAACAAGCATTTCACAGACCCTGAGGTTATAGCTGCCAGTGAACGGTTAGACAGAGTATTGACTCAGTACTATAGATTAAGGGATATGAGGTTTCTAAATAAAACGGAAGTTGGATAATGCCTGAGACATAGAAATACCCCCTACCAGAATGCTGGAAAATATATTTATAAATTAATTACCTATAATCTGCAACCCGTCTATTGAAGATGGGTTTTTTATTTTACAGAACCTATTCCAATGTAAGGAGGGAGAGTTATGGGGCGCCAAAGGAGGGAAAAGAAATCAAAATCAAGATGCAAAACCACTAAGATAACAAAGCATAGTGCAAGATTATATCTTTTATTCCCACTAACTGAAGATCAAAAGTATGACGATTTCAGCCCTGGTAGATTAATAGTACAGGCGGAAATAAGATGAAGGTCTTAAATCGTAATTTCAGGGGGGTGTAAAAATTTAAAAATAACATTTTTGAGAAGGCAGAAATATCAAGCATGGCCAGTAAGAATTTTCTAATACCCCTAGCTTTATTGACTCTATTAATAGTCCCAACCAGCCCAGCCCTAGCAGCGTGGGATATTAATGGTGGCCTCATGAATGTCTTTAATTTATTTAAATTAATAGTGTTGATAGCATCCGTAGTTGGATTTATCAAAGAAATATGGAGCCGCCGGAGCCTGCTATATATAGTCGGCTTACTTCTCATGGCAACATTTATATACTCCAGCTATGAACCGGGAGAAATAAGGCAAATGGGTAATGGTATTAAGGCATTTTTGAAAATCAACATAAACAAGGATGTGCAACCTCAACAACCAAATCCGGGTGTTAAATCAACACCGGAACCCCAGGCACCGAATACTGATCAACTGAATAACAACGAAACCGTACAACCTTAAATAGGGGGCTAGGTTAACATGAGTAAGTTTAAGAAAAATATAATGAGCTTCATTTTTACACGGCATCAACTGCTTTCGATCCTAACGATGGTAGCAATAAGTTTTCTTGCTTCTTTTTCAACTCCTGAAGTTGCATTTGCAGATTTAGACATTACAGCATCTGCAAAATCTGTCCTAAGTTTTTTTCAATTACTAATTGTTTTAGCTGCAGCCAAAATCATTACTGAATTTGTGGGTAAAGGACATCTTGTACCGGCGGTTATTACTGTTATTGCAGCTGCATTTCTTTATGTAGTCATAGATCCAGAGATCATGAAAGAAATCGGAGGTGGGATTAAAGCATTATTAAAAATGAAAGGTTCTCAAACATCTTAATAATGTTGGAGGTAAAAATGAAAAGAAAACTCATTGGGGTTTGGGTGGTTGGGGTTATCTGCCTGCTGATATGGTTTCCCAAACAAACGTTAGCAATGGGTATGATTGATACTCAATCTGCAGTAGTTGGTAAGATATTAAACTATGATAAAAGCTGTGACACATATACCGTATATGGCCGTCGTAGCGTTATGACCAAAAACGGTTGGCAGGTGGTGGAAACTCAGAAATTCTATCATGTTATTCCAATGACTGATACTGCCAAACAAAAACTTCGCCAAGGTATTGGGTCAGGAGTCAAAGCATTCGGAGTAACCCAGACTGCTACAGGGCTAAGAGAGCAGAACCTTTTAGCTGAAACTGTTTTACCGTATAATCCGGATGCCGATAGGGCAGCCGGGGTATCAGCTGCATTTGGTCCAGCTGAAGGTCCCTTTGATTGGATTGGTTTTGGCGTAGCAAACCGTCCCACATATCTATCTACTATTGAGCTTAAAAAAGAGGGACAAGGGGAAAAAATAACTGAGTTTGTAAATGCCTTAGCCACAATACGAGATGCCCTGTTCAATAGTGACGGGGAGGAATCTAAGACAGAACGATCAGCTAGTCAAAAATTACCCTATATTTTGCATACCATAGAAGGAGATGAAGAAAAGAACGATATTTACACCGATGTTTACAAATGGTGGAAAGCTAACATTGATACGAAATGGTACCTCGAAAAAGATTTAGACACACTAAACCAACTGGGTTCGGCCAGTGGTGGTTTAGCTTTCTTTAAGGGGAAGGTTGGTAGTAACGGGGGATATATTGAAAGTGTGCCGGCTATACGACCTAATATAGAAAAATATATGAATAAAGTTGGTGGCGGGGGAAGTAGTTATTTAGAGAAAACTCCTGGTATATTTTTCGGCAGCTTGACATACGACCGGGAAACAAAGACTTTGTATGTTTCTGGACCCTTTTATAAACGCATAGACAGCCTGGTTAATGATATGGAAGCCGTTAAAAGTGGGTTGGGGAGCACACAGAGGCATGAAAGATGGGAAGTCAAAGGGGTAAGCCCTTCAAGAATGGATGTATTGTTAAAGAATAAATGCTGGGTCTCAGGTCGCAAAGTATTAAACTATGAAAAAGGAAAGCTAATTGATTACTACTTCTCCGTGGATAAAACACTGACAGTAAATGAATTTAACTCTGCCCTTGATTTTATTAGGGATATTTCCCTTAAAGGTGGCATGTAATGTGTTCAACTTAAAAAAAAACAAGTCCTTGGAAATTCCACGCATAAGCAGAGAAACAAAGGCAATGCTATATCGTTGGCTGGCTTCCGGCATCCTATGGTTCTTTCTAATAGGGTGTTTTTTTATGGGTATTCAGTCTAGAATATCAACTACTGAAGCCATGGATTATATTCGGGGAAAGGCCCTTACCCCGGAAACTGCAGAAAAAGTTAGAATATCCTCTGAATTGGCTCGGGGTCTGGCGGTGGAGTGGGCTACCTTCGACGGAGAGGACAAAGAAGACTACATGAAAAGGTTATCTGTATACCTGAATGAGGGGCACGTAGATCCACCGGCCGGTATGCAAAAATGTCTTTCAGCAAATGTTCTTTCATCTAAACAGGTACCCGGGGAAGAAGATCACTACCGTGTACAGGTTTTACTGCATGTTTCTAAGTTAGTGAAAATTCCTGAAAGCAAAGCCTATGGCATCTCGGAAGCCCGTCGAGTGGCCATTAGCGAACCGGATAAGAGTACCAATGAAAGAACCCTTACAACATGGCAAGAAGAGGTTTTGAATACAGAGGTTTCGGTGAAAGTTCTAAAAGATGAAGCCTTTGTGATTGGACTACCGGTTATCATCCCTATACAAAAGTCCGCAGGGGTGGCTACAGACAAATATATCGATTCTGAAGAAGCACCTAAGGATTTTACAATCTTTATTCAGCAGGCATTAACCATGTATTGCGAAGGGAATGACATGACCAATTATGTGGTCCCTGGTGCCAATGTTACCTACCTGGGAGGGTATAAAATAAAGAATGTTGCAGTAACTAATTTTTCTCAAAGAGAAAAAACGGCAAAAGCAGTGGTTTATGTAACGGTTTCCAGTGAGGGATTAGATGAAATACAAATGTCAATGGTGATTGAAGCCGAGAAAAAAGACCGGTGGTTATTAAGCCGCATAGGGAGTTGGTAAAAATGTTTTACCATAGTTACAAAAGCCTTTTCAAAATTAAGTTTAAAATCTACTCAATCGGAAAGTACCAGCTGGCACGTCCAATCCCCTTGGACACACTGGGTATACTGATTATCTTAGCCCTACCCTCATATCTTATAGCCGGACCAATAGCTGGGGCATTTGGTACAAATAGGGTTGCAACTGCCATTCTAGTGGATTTTTTGTTAACTAGCTTTGCCCATAAATTTGATCCCCAGGGTCGACCGTTTTTAGAGTTTGTCTATGATATCTTTACATTCATTTTTAGACCGAAAAAAAGGGATTTTTACGAAACTGTACAGACAAACCGAAAACATAGATTACGTTGGGAGGCATTAGACCTTGAGTAAACCGGTGTGAGTTAAATCCACCGGTTTTATTACTTTAAAAGGGTAGTTTCAGGAGGAAAACAGACATGCCACAATTTCCTATAGCTGCTTTCTATAAAAACATTATTTTCTCGAAAACTGGTAGGGCCTTTGCTATGTACCGTATACCGCCTCGTCTATGGCGTTTTTTCTCGGCTGAGAGAAAGATGGCTACAGTGGGGTTTCTAAGTGAAATTTTATCCGGTTTCAACGGTCGTGGACAGTTATTGCTCCTCTGGCAAGAATTAGCCGTAGACGAAGGGGGGTATCTAAAGGGATGCTTAGGAGAGAAACCATTAGATTTAAAGTGTAGGGATGAAGCGATACGACATGCCCGATCAGCTAGGGCTGCACAATCCCGTGGGGCACGCATTCGAAGGCGATTTATACTGTTTGAGTTATCGTTAAAACAACACATTTCTGATTTACAAGACTTCCTGATGGTGGCCCGGGACACGGCGCTAAAAACGCTCCTCTCCATCCGACCCATGCAAATTCCAGATTCAATTAAGCAGGTGGCTGATAATGCAGAACAAGAACGTTACCTAAATCTTCGTCAATATGGGTTAAGCAGAGCTACTTTTAATGATCTTGATTTTACCATTCGCAAAGTGGCAGACCGGATAGGTGTACTGCCACCGCCTCTTCCGGAAAGGGAAGGAGGGGTACTAACACCGGCTATGGTGGCTGCCTTTACTGATGGAGCTGTCTTAGATGAAAAATTGGATCACATTGTTGTAAGCAATGGAAACATTGATAAGCACCTCCAATCATTTGTTTTCTTTGTAGACACACCAGAACAATTACCACCCATTGGGAGAAATATCTATGATCCTGGAGAACTCAGTTTTCCCTTTGACGTTTCCATTCACTTTGAAGTGATCCCGGCCCACACCGCCGAGGGCAAAGTGAATAGCAAAAAGCGTATGTTAAAGGGTCAAATGGTAGAGGCATTGGGTGCCGATGAGTCTCCTGATTCTGATGAAGTAGATGGCATCCAGGATAGTAACAAGCTCAAAAAGAAACTCAAAAAGGGCCAACCATTGGGTCGTATTGCCATTTGCCTGGGGTTAGCGTCACGAGAATTAAAAGAATTAAGATCTAGGGGAGATAGGATATGCCAGCATTATAAACCCATAAGCTTCAGAGCAGTTCGTCCAATCTCAAAGCAGTTAGAAGCCATCTACTCTTTTATTCCGGGATCGGAGCCTGCAGCACCGATCATTGAATGTGATCCTGGTTATATTGCTGCCACTGGCCCACACTTTGCGTCAGAACTAGGTGATCCACAGGGATTTTTCCTTGGTTGGTCCGGGCAAATCCCTGTATTGTGGAAACCTGGTCGACCGGCCCTGGAATTGAATAAGACCAACGCTATTGTCATTACCGGTACTCTTGGTGGGGGTAAAACTTTTTTGGCCATCTACCTTGCCTATCTGGTTCTCCTCTCGGGGGGTTACGTAATGGCCACAGATCCCAAAGGAGATTTCTTTCCCTTTAAAGATTTATTTGGTGATTTGGTAAGGATTATTGATCTTTCACCCCGCAGTGGCATCTCCTTTAGCCCCTTTGTTCTAGCCAAGGATGAAATAAAGGCAAAGAGCATTGCCTTAAATTACTTGACGCTATCCCTCAATGCTGTGGGAAATGAGGCAAGGCGGCTGGCCATTTCCCAGGCTTTAGGGCTGCTGTACCAGAGACCGGTCCATGACAGGTACATGGGGATGTTTAGACAAGATCTGCACAGAGTATCCCAGAACGCCCCTCATAGCAAGGTGCGAGAAGAAGCAGAACAATGCTTATTTTTACTAACAACCATTGAAGAGATGGATGTAGGAAGGATTGTCTTTGGGAGATCATCAGGAGTGTTCTTTGATCAGGGGGAAAGAATGGTCATATTACACACAAAAGAAATTCCAAGACCCCAACCTAAAACACCGCCCAGCGAATACACCGAAGATGAGCGCCAGGGGGTTGCTCTTATTAACCTGCTGGATGCCATATCGCGGGAAGTGTCTTTTAGTCTTCCCAAGAACCTCATAAAACTGAAGATTACGGATGAAGCCTGGGCCATTCTTACAGTATCAACAGGCGAAAGATTATTAAAAGAAGAAATACGGGTAGGTCGTTCTTTCAATCTTATTCCTGTGCTAATTTCACAGAATATGACGGATATAAATAAATCCGACATCCTCAATAACGTAAGTCAAATATTCTGCTTTCGTGCTGAGTCGGCCAGTGAAGTAGATGCCAATCTACAGGCATTGGGTGCCGATCCGAAGTCTGTTAAGCCCGAGACCTTTGCTGAACTTAAATCCGGCAGGTGCTTGTATAAAGACGCCGAAGGAAGGGTTGGTTGGCTGGACGTAGAGATGAATCCTCCCTATCTTGCGGAGTTGTTTGACACCAAACCAAAGGAAGAAAAACAAAAGAGAAAGGAGGATCAGCTTTATGAAGATTCATAAAAAAGCCCTATGTGCTGCACTGATTATCATAACCCTTTGCAATCCAGCTATCAGTTTAGCAGCCCAACGATTTTACCCTGGAGATGAATGGCCTGCGGAAAAAAATCAAATCGGTGCCATCGATATTCACTCGGAAAAAATATTGGATGCAACGATGTATCCGGTCAGTTTTGCCATAACGGCCTTAGCTACCGTAAGCATTGCTGGGAAAATTGCTCAAAAACCAGTGACAGCCACGTTTCAAAAAATCTTTGTTGACATGTCAAAACGATATGCGCAGAAATATGGTTACGTTCCCGTTGTAATCGGGGCTGGAACAGGGCAAACCGGCAGTACAGCTTTACTTTGGATGAACTGGCCGCCAAGCCGATATATTTTTGAAAATGCTGAGGCAAAGTTGATCGGAAACATTGGCAATGGGATAGCTAATACCATAATTTATATTTTTAACGGTATTGCCAATTTACTCTTCTCCTTAACCAAAACCATGGTACTAATGGCCAATAATATTATTTTTTTGGCCTTTGACACGCAGTGGGTACAAGCGACGGCGGATTGGATCTCTGATACCACTCAGTTAGTTGGAGGTGAATTTTCCGGGAAAAGCAAAATGAAGTTTGCTTCCATCTTGTTTCTTTTATGCCTTTCCATCCTGGCCGGGGGTGTTGCTTTATATATCTATAATGGCCATATCGTCAAGGCCGGTAAAATATTCTTGGGAGCAGCTATAAGTATTGCTGCTCTTTATTTCTATCTTGGGTATAGCAACACTATTATTAAATCTACAGCAAACTTTATGGATGCCTTTGCCGGTGCAGCACTTGAAATGGCCGGTGTAATCTTGCCGGAGACGGAACAAACTGTAACAGCGAACATGACTCCCCTTGAAAAAGGATTGGCCCAGGCTACCAATGCCGCATGGACGGCTATGGTTGCTTGCCCTTGGAGTTGGGGGCAGTTTGGTACCGCAGACCCTGACAACCTGAAGCTAACAGCTTCATCCTCAGGGAAAAAGAGTGAATGGGATGTTTTAAAGGATGTAATACCGCCACAGCAAACGGTGCCGCCCAGTGGACAGGGCATCAGACTTTCCAGGAGTGATTTGGAAGCAAAAAAGGATCAACTCTATATTGATACCCTATTCCTAGGGAGTGATGATGCAATTAGAAGTAAATTGCTCAATGCAGTATCGGCCGATCAGGTGGGTTTTGCAGTATTCTCAGACAAAGTAGATCATGGTGCCCATGCAGTTACCGTTGCAGCTTGCCAACCATCGGTCTCCTCTGTTTTCCGCCATATTGGTGTGGCTTTTATAACGATTTTTCCAGCTGGAGCTTATTTAACCATGGTTCTATTTTTAGCAATTCCCATCATCATTTCACAGCTTGGCCTCATGGTAGCCCTGATATTCTTACCCCTCATTTTCATAGTAGGGGTTGCCGGAGAGACAGGACAAATCTATCTAAAAAAAGGAATGGGTCTGGTGTTGCAGTGCTTTTCAATCAAAATCGTATACGGACTTTACATGGGTGTTATCCTTTTTCTCGCAGCTCTGATTTCAACTTCATTACTGTAAAAACGGAGTGGTTTTATGTTTAGTTTAGCTTGTATTCTGCTGGTTGCTCTCTTTGTGGCGGCCATTATCTTTAGAAAGAGGTTTGTGAATGCAGCACTGTCCTTTATATCCGGAACTTCAGTAAAACACCAGGGAATGTTTGATTCAGTTCCGGATTGGGCAAAGGTATTGCTGGCGGAAAGAATAATGAATAGGCACAGTCAGAAAAACGCAGAGCAAGAGAAGAAACAAGAAAATAACCAAGAAGCTGTACTGATCGAGCCGGAATTTCCGCCCTACCGGGAGGAAATAACCTTTGAACCCTATGAGATCGATCATGAAAAATTTATTGGTAGTGGTCATTGTGATAGCAAGCCCCATGGGCCGCTATTGTTGCCGCCTTCGAGTGATAACAAAGGTGGTAGAAATATTGAAGATCAAACCCAGTCAAGCAAGCATCAAGAGTTTGACAATGAAATCGTCTTTGAATCTGCCCCAGGGGAACGGTCTGGCGGGATTATATCCTTTGATCCAGAGATGGAAAATGAGGATATGGAGATTAACTGGTCTTCCGAGGATTCTCAGAGTGGTTCTATGAATACAGAGAAGAAGGAAACAATAAGCGATCACTTAGGTGATAGTAGCGGTGAAACTAAATCACAGTTTGATCTATTGCTTGAACAGCATAGTAATCAGGAGAAAGAAAGTGAGAGGGAACTAGCAATGGAAAAATACAATCAATTCTTAAACCAGGCATCACGGTCAGAACAGCAGAAAACTGAAAATGCATCTAACGAAGAAGAATCTTTAATGGCCCGATACCGTGAGTTTGAAAAAGCACCGGGCATAATGCCTGAGGATGTACAACAGACACAGGAAGGTAGAAAACAACCTCAAAAAGAAAAACAGTCTCCTGTTGATCTATTAGAGAAGCCTCTACACGAGCGAAACAGCAATTCGGATAAATTACAGTTTAATCAATTACTTGAATTATTTAATGACCCGGAAAAAGAAAGGGAAAGAGAACGGGCCACGCAAAAATACTATCAATTCTTGAACCAAGCGTCCCGGCCAGAGCAGCAGGAATCTGAAAACGTTTCTAGTGACGAAGATTCTTTAATAGAGAGATATCGGGAAATTGAAAAGGAGTTAAATATGTAGTTATAGCTTTTATGGTAACTGTGTTCGGTTGTGTAACGTCTACTTTCTCTCCTTCAACCTGTCATATTTAAAATGTACGTTGCATACACTATGTACATAATAGTATGATGGAGGTGGGAGGCGATGCATATGCAAGAGGTATTAAACGCCACAGAGGTCAGAAAAGAATGGGGAAGTTTTATTGATACGGTAGTCAGGGAAAAGCCTAAAATGGTTAAGAGAAATCGTGACTTTTTTTTAGCTATGTCTATAAAACATATTAAGACAATCCTTATAGGTTACAAAATTGAAGCCCATTATATTGAAGAAAAAGATGGTACAGTCACAGCTACATTTGCTAATTTTGATCTAGTAGTTAATGCTCCAACCCAAGAAGCAGCACGCAGGGCTTTGGCAGAAGAACTTATAGAATATGCAAAAGAATATTTTAATGAATTTCAGCTCTACTACAATTCCCCGAATCGTCAACCACATTTTCCCTATATCATGGCAGTCTTATTGCAGGATGATTTAGAAGGAGTTATTAAGCTAATTGCCTAGCTGGAGGGACTTAAAAAGGTTCTGTGAAAATGATGATTGGGAATTATATAAAAGTACCGACCATGATTTCTACCGTAAAATAATGCCCGATGGGACAATTAAGCGAACAAAGGTATCTAGGGGTACTGGGGAGATCCGGGGTAATTTGTGGGAGACAATTAGAAAAAAACAACTGCAAGTAAGTAAAGATTATTTTAACAGCAAATTATAGAACCAGGGTAATGTCTTAACTTATTATTTTACGTAAAAAATATTGGTTACTTAGTTAACTTCATACTGAAAACAAAAAATAGTGGCATTTGCCACTTTTTTTATTTACTGAGGTGATTTTTTGAATGACTTAAACACTTCAGCTATTAAAAATTTCAAATGGTTTGCACTGGGGATTGGTTCTTCAGGGCTTCTGTTACTGATTTTATTAGTTTTCTTTTTAACTGGTTTTTTCATGACCTTCCTGGGTAACTTTCGGCTTCATTCGGGGTTTCTTTCTGGTTCACCCACGGATCTGGCGGCGAAGGAGATCGGTGAATATATGCCCATATTTTTACAAGCCCAGGATCGTTTTGGGGTCTCCTGGGCGGTGCTGGCGGCGATTGCCTCGACGGAATCGGGATTTGGTAAAAGTGAAAGATATATTCTCCAAAAGGGCATATCTGAGGCGGGGGCGGTGGGGTTTATGCAGTTTATGCCTTCGACCTGGAGTGGGTCTACAAATCCCAGAGCCAATGATAATCCAGATAACCCCCAATGGGATGACAACCCCCAGACCATCAAGCAGTACGGAGGTTATGGAGTTGACGCAAATAATGACGGCAAAGCAGATCCCTTTGATCCGGAAGATGCAATTTTATCTGCAGCGAAATACCTAAAGGCAAATAATTTTGAAAGCGACCCCCGCCAGGCCTTATTTTGCTATAACCATGCAACCTGGTACGTCAACATGATCTTAGAAAAAGCCGAAACCTATGCATCCATAACGCCCATGGGGGAGGGCAGTTGGCCACTACCACCGCAATGGAACAGCATTACCTCCCCCTTTGGTAAAAGAACCCTAAATGGAGAAGAGGAATTTCACCCCGGCCTTGACATTGCCTGCCCTATTGGTACACCAGTTTTTGCAGTAATCGGCGGCGAAGTTATAACGGCAGATTGGGTTTCTGGGTATGGGTATTGTGTAATGATGAAGCACCCGGATGAGACCGTAACAGTCTACGGACACTTATCGGATATAAAGGTGACGATGGGTGACAATGTTAAACAGGGTCAGGTCATAGCCCTTTCTGGAAACACAGGTAGATCTACAGGCCCTCACTTACATTTTGAAGTCAGGAAAGCAAATAACCTATGTAACCCCATGGATTGGCTAAAAACCCCCAGTTCAAATTACTAAGGGTTTATAATGCACGGCTCAGGTGCTAATGGCTGAGACAGTCAGAATTATTAAGGAGGTGTGCTTGCTATTAGCTTAATTGTAATTACCTCACCGGCCACTGATGCTGGTAAGACTTTTTTAGCAACTGGTATTGCAGAGACCCTGGCGTATAGTCAATATAAAACCAGCTTTTTAGACTATGACATTGCTGTGGGGGATTCTCTGCGCATTTTTGGCCTAATGGATGACGCTCGAAGGCCTCATCCCACGGTTTCCTCATGGCAAGACTATCCTGACTTAGCCCAGTCATCACTTAAAACCAAAAATGGTGTTTTAGTATTTCCTAAACCGGAAATATCTTATGAAGTAATCACCCGAGAAAACGCAATGAAGTTGGTTCAGGCGGTAAAGGATTTTTCCGACGCTATTGTTGTTGATCTAGGAACAGACCACAGGATGCCCCATTACGAGGCTTTTATAAAAGCTGCGGATACAGCTTTTCTTGTGGTTGATTGTGATGAAAAAGCCTTGGTTCGTCTAAAATCATTTATACATAACAATGCAATAAATCCCCAGAATGGGTGGATTTTAGCTATCAATTCCAGGGAAAGGAACGCAACCTATTCTACAAAAGAATTTGTACGTATTGCTAAGGGTCTAAACAATGTAACCAAGGTAATTGAAATACCTTTTTTCAAGGAAATTGAGAAACAGTTCCCTAAGACGTTTCCTCCAAGTTCCTCAGTTGCTAAAGAAATATTTAATATTCTCCAAGGGGGCTCAGTGAAAAAATCAATCCTAACAGATGGAATAAAATATCTAAAAAATAATATGAGTTGCATAAGTAATTCAAATGAAGAAGAGGAGATCTCTAATCAATCATTTGAAGTTTTGATCAATGGTGAATTAATAAATTATTGCAGCTTGAAAGAAATCAATAACATCGAAGATAGTATAGAAGCCATCTTTTTACCAACTGATTTTTCAAATATCTATGAAGTTATAAAAGAGCTGCGGAGAAAGACTGCTTTGCAAAAAGTCGCTATTGTAACCATTGGAAATTACGATTCCAAATTAATTGAATCAGGTGCTGATGAGTGTTTTCAAAAAATAAGCCCCGAAGTATTAAAAATAGTCAAGACTAAGGCCCAGAAATTAAGGGGGTTGTGGCATAAGGCAAATATAGACGAATTAACTGGTTGTTATCAGCGAAATTTTATGGACGAATGTTTTAACCACGCCATTCAAAATCATAAGGAGAAAGGGGAACCTTTTTCAGTAAACATCTTTGACCTTAACGACTTTAAAAATATAAATGATACTCATGGTCACAACGCTGGGGATTTGGTACTCAAAGCCTTTGGTCAACATCTCTGTACTACGTGTAGAGATATAGATATTCCTATCCGGAGTGGTGGGGATGAATTTATACTCATTCTTCCTAACGAAACTCTTGAAACAGCAAAAATAGTAGCAGAAAGAATAAGGTCAAGTTGGCAGGGAGTGTTCACATCTCCCAGTGGAAGATTCACGGCAACCTTCTCTGTTGGTATTTCTCAGGCAGGAGCAGACGGGGTTACCCAAGAGCAATTATTAAATGCGGCTGATAGAAGAATGTATCAGGACAAACAAAAATTCAAAAGCAATGTTATTTGTAAATATAAAAAAATAACCACGAATAGCCTTATGGTTACAACAAATCTCGTTGAGATAGACCAGCTCATTCAAAATAACAAAAAACCCCTGGTTGTTATCGATGCCGATAAAGGCCAACTAATAAACACGTTGGATATCAATCCAAATACAGCCTGGCAACATGATTGGCGCATAGGTTTGGCTGCTACACCTGCCAAAATCGGCAAGAAAACAGAGTTGTATTCTATCCCTCCGGATGAAACCGATATCGAATGGGAAGAAAGGGATCTAAGGGTATTAAAAGAAATTGTCCTGCAGGCTATTAAAGCCAAGAAAAAAGTTGTGATTGTAGCCGATAAACTCTATCCCGAAATTTCAGAAAGACTCTCCAGTATTTCATAGCCGGGCACCCTAGGTGTCCGGCTCCTTTATTTTTAAGACTACTTTTAGGTAGGTGATAAAAATTATATACTTCTACGGTTCAGAAACCCTTAGAAAAAAGTTATCGATGCTAGCCTTATCGAATCAGCCAGACAAAGCAAAATATGCTGTTATTGAAATGCCCGGGGGCTTAGATGCCATTGATAATATACCCCCTGGTATTCCCATATTTGCTGTTGTTACTGCTGTCATGTCCTTCCCGGAACTGAAGGTCATCCATACTCATAATGGGGTCAAGGTTATGAATCCAGAAAAAATTATTGAGGAACTATCAGGTATCATGCCTGCTCAACCCAATGACGATTTTGATCTATTCTTTGATGAGCCAGTCCCACAAGAACAGAAAAATGATGCTTTTACAGGCTCAGAAGACCAACCCGATAAATTTAACCTGGCGCCAAGACAACAGAAAGAAATAATGCATGAACCGGTTATTGATTATCCTGTAAGAAAGAATTATCTTAGCAGGCCTTCCACTAAAGCTAAGGTAATCATTTCTTTTTCAGCCGATACAGGTATCGGGAAAACAACCGTGGCCTCTAACCTTGGTTGCTATGCAGCCAAGCTGGGGATAAAAGACCCCGTGGTTGTAGACTTCGACTTGGGCGTTGGCAATTTGGATGTGGCTGTGGGTATGGTCAATGAGCAAGATCGGCAAAAACTTATGGACAAAAAAGTCCTTCCCAGTGGGGGAAGCTGGGCCACGGTAATTGACTGGCGCAACCACGCGGGGACCCTAAAGCAAAATACCCTCAAACATCATTCAGGCTTTTATGTTTTACCATCGTACAACCAGGAAGGCATTGATGAAATATCTCCTTCTGAAGCCCAGGAACTCATTGATATTTTGTCAGAGACCTATGGGCTTGTGGTAATTGACATGGGGCACAGGGCATCTGAACCCCATGCACGCATGGCTCTGGAGATGGCTGACACCGTTATCTTAGTGGCCGGTCAGACACAAAAAACCCTGGCTAGAATCACAGACTTTCTAAAACAGTCCGGTGGTCCCAAGAATAATATGCAGTTGTTATTTAACATGGTGGACCCATTGAAACGGTACGATCCTTCTCAGGTGGCAGAAAAACTGGGCTTTAAGTCTTACCACGAGATCCATATGGATGGTAAAAGTTCTGTGGCGGCTGAACGGAGACGGAAACTGTTTGTAGAGCTTAACGGCAGCACTGCCGGAGAAGAGCTAAAGAAATTTGCACATACCATCCTGCCAGTGGATGACTATCCTGAAACAGAAGAAACTAAGTCCTCCATACTAACAGGGCTTAACCCATTTAATAAGCTATCAAAAATCTTCAAAAGGAGGGACTAACAATAGAGAACAGCTATATTTACCTGCCAAACTTCCAAGTCTTTAATGAAAAACTATCATCTTTAACCGGGCTAAGATGCCTTAATGATTTAGGAGAAAGTCCACCAGCTGTGACGGTTATAGTCAGAAAGTGTAATCAGGGGGGTGTTGATGACCCAATCCTGCATATCTCAGACGTTTTCCGAACCTTGGTGGTAGCTGGTCCTCGAAACAATCAAGGCATGGCTTACCACAACCGAGTTACTTCCCTTGGGGTAGCAAGTGATAACGTTATCTTCTTAGAGAAAGGCACAAACTGGGCTCAAATGGTTGCTGACAGGGTTATCGCTATGATAGCTGCTAAGCCCGTTGTACAAAATGAAGATGATTATTGGGGGTTTGATTCCGATCCCCAGCCCCCAGTTATAAAACCTAAGAAGATCAAGGTAATATCCATTCTTGGCTACCGTGGAGGAACAGGACGGAGCACCATTGCTGCTTCTCTGGCCCTGCACTATGTTACAGCAGGCGAAAGGGTGACCTTGATTGACTTAGGTTCCCCGCCATCCCTGCATCGCCATACAGGTGCCGTGATGGAGATGCAAGATGGGGTATTGTTCGGAAGTGCCTGTTGTGATGTATATTCCCCGGCTTCCCCAGCATGGGCATTTTCTCCTGAACAACTGGGGGCCATGATCGAGGATTTTAGAAAAAATAGATACCGCCGTATTATTGTTGACTTTTCAGCCCAACCTGCACCGGGCCTGTTAGAAACAGTTCAATCAGACCGGATTATTACAGTGGTTGACTCTGACATTGAGCAATCCGTAGAACCTGCCATGGAGCAAAAGAACAACTCCATTTTTGTCTACAATAAGGCCATTCCAGAGACGGATGTTGACCTAATACAAGAGTACACCGGGGATTCACTGATCGTTATTCCAAGGGATGTAGTTGGTATCCAGGCTGCCTTAACCGCCAAGGAACCAGCCTACAATAAAAGTGAAGCTGTGGCCACTGGCATAGGTGCTCTGGCCGCAGAAATTGAGAAGTAAACGGAGGGGAGGAAGTCTTGAATAAGATTAAGTTATTTGTGTCAGGCCCACGGGAATTTGTTGATTATATAACGCATCAGGTAGAAAATAACCCGGGAGCCATGATGATTGTTAATGTCTCAACAGAGCCATCTCAAACAGTAGCAATCCTTGAGTCTGGGTCAACCAGTGCAGATGTGTTACTGCTGGGTTTTGATGACAGAAAGATTGAAACGATGGTTCAACCACTGTCCCGTTTTTCGGAAAACTTTCCCATATTTATTTCCGCAAAACAGCTTTCCGTTGCCCATAAAAAGTGGAAACCCTTCTACTTCAATATTGCCCGGGAGGGTGGAGAACTTTCAGCCATAACTAGATATTTCAAGGATAGACCCCAGGATATTGCCATACCAGAAAGGGCCAGTGTAATCAACACAGTTGCATCCCAAGCACGGGTGGAACACGTAAAGGAACGGGAAAATAGGATTGAAACAATACCGGTCGATAAAAAAGTAATTACAGTCTTTGGACAAAAGGGGGGGATTGGCAAAACCTGTACCGTTGTCTCGGTCTCTCAAAGTTTGTCCACCCTGACAACCATGTCCGTTTGTGTTCTTGACTTAGACATGAACAGGGATTATGGTGACATTCTCCGTTATTTTGGCTACGTGGGCAACGATAAGGTGGATGCCTTAACCATTGAACGTCCAGATTGGGCTGGACAACTTAAATTACCCACAGAGAAAACCTTATCTGCCTGGACAAAATTGCTTTCAGGAGAAAAGTCCGGGGATGGCAAATTTATGCTGAGTGATGAAATGCGCCTAAACAAAAAATTGGTTGAGCACTGCCTAATCAAAATAAAACCCAACCTGTTTTTCCTGCCGCCGGTCCGTACAATCATGGATGAACATTCAATCTCAGAAACGGATGTGCGGAAAATCATTAGCATATTAAGAAGGCACTTTTCAACAGTTATTATAGATGGCGGTAACACGCTTTCCACCCAAACCGTAAGTGCTATATCAGAGTCCGATGACCTTTTAATTATGGCAGAGGCGGCCATTGCCTCATTCGATAGTCTTGCGGACTTTACCTTAAATACGCTGAATATCGTTAAAGGCCATGCAGTACCAAGGATTATCATCAACATGATGATGGATAAAGATAAAATACCCCGTAAGCAATATGTCGATCCAGAAAAGGAACTGCCGGAAATTGTGGGCGGGTTTCCAGTAATCGCCGTATTTCCCTGGGATGATGAACTTAATATATCAGTTAGATGGAAGTTGATTGTGCCTTATTATGGCGCACACGATACGCCTTTTACCCGGGAAATGCCCAATTTGTTAAAGCACCTGTATCCAAAGGAAATATTTAGCCAAGCAAAGGAGAAAGACAGTGGTAATGGTTTCTTTCGCTTCTTTAAAAAGTTTCTGGCTTTAGGAGGTGCCCGATAGAAAATGCAAAAGGACCAGTTTAAGGGCTTGCAGGGTATATCTCCTTTGCTGCGTCAAAGGCAAGATCAACAGTTAGAAGAAATTATCTACTCCCGATTTGGTGAGTTAGTAATGGAGTGCAGAGCCCATGCCTTAACGATTTTTCAAAAGAACAAAGGTGAGAAGATTGATGGCAATTACCTAGAATCAGAATTAAACAATCTTCTAAGCAAAAAGTACGGAAATATTGGGTTGTCGGAACGAGAAAATATTGCCCGTATGGTTAAAAACGAAATGCTGGGGTATGGCGTTCTGCAGGACCTAATAGATGATCCTCTGATCTCTGATATCTATGTTATACGGTACAACAGAGTACGGTATAAAAGGGACGGCAAACTCTATGTTGCTAAGAATGTACGCTTCCGAGATGAGCAACACCTTCGTCAGTTCATTGACCTACTATGTTATATCGGTAAACGCAAGGTAGATGAATCTAATCCTACAGTATCCCTTACTACACCGGAAGGACACCGGGTGGCAATAACCCTGGGAACCATAGCAGATGGCTTCTCAACCATGTCTATACGGAAATTTCTATTTACAGGAAATATTGATGGACTTGTCAAAAATGGCACCTTCTCCAAAAGGGCGGCAGAATTTATAAGACGTTGCGTTAAGGGAAGACGGAATATTGTTATCGTTGGCCCCCAGAACACAGGCAAAACCACATTGATTGCTGTTCTTGGCCATGAGTTTGATGAAAACGAACTGCCGGTCCTGGTGGAAGAGGTCCGTGAGTGTACTATTGAACACCCGGATCTTCGTGTATTTGTTGCCAGACAAGCTAACATGGAGGGCAAAGGGGAATATGGCTTTAAACGCATTTTAAAGGATTCCTTACAATCAGGCGGCACACGGGTTCTGGTTGCTGAAGTACGGGACGGCAGTGTTTATTACATGCTCACAGCCATGGCCATGGGTCAGCAGGGTAGTATGGGCACCTTCCACGCCGATTCGCCACAGGATGCAATCCAAATTCGCTTAGTACTTATGCTAAGCCAAGCCCCGGAATGTGCCGGAATGACCATCGAAAGCATGTACCGCATCATTGGGGCTGCAGTACACACCGTTATAATGCTTAACCTCGATGAAAACGGTAGAAGGATATGCTCTCACATATCCGAAGTTCTAAAATCCACTGGGGAACCCCCGGAGGTAATAGATATTTTTGAAAGGAGGAACGGGGAGCTAGTATACACAGGTAATTATCCCATTAGGGCCGCAGAAGAAATGAAACAGTATGGGGTGGATTTTAAAGGGGTGATTGAAAATTAAAAAGCACAATATCTTTTATGTCTTATTTGTTGTTTTTGCAGTGGTTACAGCCATAGGGGTATTCCACGGATATAACACCGTTACAAAGAAAGTACCCGTGGCAAAGGCCGGGGCAGATCTCGTTCAGGATGAAATGGCCTCCTCAAAAAATCTTGTAATTGGACAAACACCCATCGGAGCCTTGCAAAAAGATACCGTCAGGCATCCTGACGAAATTAAGGGGATGTACGCCAAGGGCTTCATACCGGCTGGAACTGTTTTGAGAAAGTCAATGTTTATTTCCTTCAAAGATGCTGGGGTGGCCGCCAGACTAGCTAATTACCCTGGTAAAATTGCTGTATCCCTTGGGGCCGATATTTACACCTCGGTGGGTGGGGAATTGAAGAGGGAATACAAAGTTAACATTAAAAGTGGCTATAAAGGATCAGAACGGGAGATTGCAAAGGAAGCCATTGTTCTCTCCGAACCCACCGCCAAAAAAGAGGCCATTGTCCTTGCTATGACACCAGAGGAATCAACGTTATTAACATCTGCCAGGAGTAACAATGAAAAATTGACCGTACAAATATTACCGGTTAAGGGGGACTAAAAAATGTGGGTTTCCCTTTTTGCATTTCTTGCCGTTGTTTGTCTTGGCATCGGAATCATTTACCAGAAAGACTATTCCAAATTGAAGGAACTGCTTTCTGGCAAATCTTCCGTCAAGGTAGATGATAAGTCAAGTATTCTTGATGAATTATGGGGAACACCCCCTGACACCCGAAAAGCCACTCTGAACCAGGCTATGGTTGGTCTGGTTTTAGGTTTTATGGCAGGGGAGTTTATAAGCAGCACAGTTGCTTTACTGCTGGCCCCTTCCGGATTTGTACTGGGTCCACGTATTTATGAATTAGCAGTCAGAGGTTATAAAAGAAAAAAATTCCGTACTTTGTTTACCCGGGCTGTATCGGACATGGCTGTGGTAGCCCGCAACAGTACGATTCTGGAAGGTATTGCCCATGTTGCGGAAAATGCCAAACCGCCAGTATCCGATATCTTTAGTTACATTTCTGAAAGCATTCAAAAAGGGGAAAAAGACTACTTAGCCATTATCAAAGCTGCAGAAGTATATAATGTTCCTGAATTGCTCCCTCTGGCCGACTCCGTGAGAATTATCGCTGACCTTGGGGGTGGGAAAAGGGCGCCGGAAATATTAACTTCTGCCGCAGAGATGGTCAAACACCAAAACAGGTTTATTGATAAGGTGAACATTGCTGTATCGGAAATGCTATGGGATGCGGCCATCTCAATGCTGATCTTGGTTGCTTGTTTTGCTTGGCTGGCTCTCCCGGAAGATTCAGTATACCGTCTTTCATTATCTAAACATCCCATGCTGCTGGCCGCGGGATTTGGCAGTTTGATTATTTGCTGGGTTTTTATTTTTGCTGAGCTCAAGAAGTTTAAGTCAAAATGTGGTCTTTAAAGGAGGTTTTACGGAAGGGGATAGTATCTTGTGGATTCCTTTGAAAGCTGGACTACTGAGTACCTACTCCAAGATGCCATTGCAGGGGGTGTCTTTGTTTTTATCTTTCTATTAGCAGCCAGGTTTGCTGTTCGAGCAATCATTGGCAGTTGGTTTGGCCGAAGAAATGGAGCCCTTGTATCAACAATCGTAGAGGTCTTTGCTACCTTTTACTTTGTCATACAGGCATCCTACAACCCAGGGGTCTATTTAGGGGCAGTTTTGGCCTTCAGTGCTGGTATTATGAGACATTTAATCGGGAACATCAGGGGTTTATAACTTTTGTTAAGGGGTGATAACCATTGGCCATATTGTAACAGTATCTTTATTGTGCAGTTTGCTATCTTTAGCCGCAGGATTCTATTACCGAAAACAATATTCAGTCTTAAAAGAGAGATTATCGGGGCAAAAAAACAAGCTGACTTTTCTGCAGCTTTTTTCTAAAAAACTACCAGAATACCTAAAGGCATTGGGCATTGTCTTAGACTTCAAAAAGATTAATAACTGGCTTGTATTAGCAGGACGACCCTTTAAGCTAAACGCCGAAGAATTTGTGGGAGCTTACATCGTTTTGGTCGCAGGTACCGGCGTAGTTGCCTACACCATGATTAACCTGGGGTTGGTTAGTAAGTTGATAGGCTTTTTGTTTTTTGCGGTGCCATCGGTGGTGCCGTATTTTCATATTGAATCTGAAGCCCAAAAAGCCAGGGATAAGATTAACACAGAGTTGATTAACCTGATCTATTCCATGGATCTTGGCGTATCAAACGGCCTTGATGAAAAGTTGCTCATTCAGTGGGCAGCCGAGGGAAAAGGCCTATTGGCATCCATGCTTAGGGAATCATTAAAAGAAGTTGATCTTGGTGGAGAAGAATATCTTATCTTTTACAGGTTGGCCGAAGACTACAATGTCCCCGATGCAGAAGAGGTTGGCATGTTAATAAAACATGCAGAAAAGAACGGGGTAGATATTTCTCAAAGCCTGTATGACTTAGCCAGGGATTTTCGGTATCGGCGCGACAGTGACCTAGACAAGAATATAGGCAAAGTAAAGCTGACCATTGGGGTCTATGTGGTTTTGGCCTATATGGTAATGACCTTTGCCCTCATTGCCGGTCCGATCATGGTAGAATACCTTCCCTATTTATCGAAAGGTACCGGTTAATTACCTAATGAAAGGGGGGAAACCGATGTTTAAAAGGATAAAACGGTTCCTAACTAAAAAAGCTGGATTTAATTTTATCCAAGCTGGTTTAATGCTGGCCATTGCAGCAGTGGCTATTTACTATGGCTGGAACGACCACCTTAAAGACCCGTATTATGATAATGTCACTAAAACTGGCGGATACATGACTACTGGTGGACAAGAATAAGCACTGCTTATTAACCGAAACCCGGTCCTTTGGATCGGGTTTCCTTGAAAAATAAGACAATAAGACTCGGAGAAATTAACTGGTTATCTTATAGGTGAAGATTAGGGACCCAAACCTCTATTCTTCAAAAGCAAAGTACATACTATAGATTCCACTCATATTTATACCAAGGACGAATAATTGGTTTTACAATATTTTTCTTATTGTCAGATTTAACCCATTTAATAAAACTTACACATAAGCAAAATGGTAATCTCCATCCACGAAATATAAAATCATAAAAACTTATAATCTGTGTTTTCAAAAGCCATTTTCTAAAGGTAGCAATCCAATGAAATGGTAATGTAAAGAAACCAAATCGTATTTTTGAGAACAGACCAAGCTCTTTACATATTGGAGGGGGAAAGGAAAATAAATGAGACATTTCTTCAGGATTTACAAGCCATGTAGTAAGAATGATCTTTTTAGCACCAGCATTTTTGAGATTATTAAAACATATTTCCAAATCTTCATATATAAATTTTCTTCTATTAGGGTATTTGGAATAAATCAGAAATGCCAGAGGACTCATCTGTATCTTCCAAGTTCCCTTCCCCCGATATATACCACAACCAATACTACCTATTGGAACGAAACTAAGGGAATAAAACATATAACTAGTTGTAAAAAAACTCCAAATTATCATATAACCAAGATTTTTAACACTAACCGATTCATACAGCAATCCGAGAATAACAAAGTAAACAAACAAAGTAATATAGGAACCAAACCTAGATACAACAAGACTTCCAAGGGGCAATCTCAGTATATTGGAATGATTAGGCAAATTGTAGGAATCAATAGAGCAAGTAGAGTAACCGTTGGAGATTGTATCTCTAGCATTCTGGTTGGGTTCACACCAGGCATTTTCCTTTTGGTCATTATTTTTACTATGTACAGTCATAAACTTTTACTCCTTTCATTAAAAACTAATTTATTTAAAATACAAGAAATTTCCAAGTTGTATTTACTTGTGACCTTAAGCCTTTTTCTTATTATAGTCGGCATATGTCAACTTACCAATGGTCTTCTAGTAGTTTCGATTAGCAGAACTTTAAGAAATAAAAATTTATATATCTTATATCCCAAAGGTAGGTTATTACAAGTTAAGGTTGATAAAACTTGGGTTTTGATTAACTTTTTTGTAGGAACTTTATGTCCCGTTATTATTCCGACTATTTTGTGGGTAATATTTTTTGATATTAAAATAGTAAATGTGAAAAGTGGTTTTTTGTTATTCTTATTATTATGTCTAGTCCTAAATGCATTACATGATAACTGGAATTACATTTGGGAAGAACAAATCAAATCTAATCATACTAAATTCTTCTTACAGCAGTTAAATTTTAGAAAGTATCAATGATGTTTCTAATGTATAAATTCTATTTACTTGCTTTTGATAGCTACCCTACGGGTGGCTATCAGTATTTTAAGGGAAGCTATAAAATTGTAGCTGTAGGAGAGTGGTAATTATTGGTAAGCATGATTGTTATATTTTCATTGGCTTTGACAGCCTATATAGACATTAAAAAACGGGAGATCCCACATATAAGTGTCATATTGCTGCTATGCCTGGGTATCTACCTGCACTGGCAAGAACCATTATTCTTCCTAATTGGTATCTTTAGTATGTTTATTCCTCTGCTTCTCTTTAGTCTTGTCACAGGAAGTCTAGGTGAGGGAGATATAAAGCTTTTCGCTGTGATGGGAGGCATCATGGGGATAATGGATTGCCTGCTTTTCTTTGGCATAGTTAACCTTACTTCGATTGCTGGCGAACTCCTTTACAGAGCATATAAAGGAGAGCTGCGAAAGATTATGGTTCAACAAAAAGAACTGGCTTTATCCTTTATTAACGGTACATCAAAAAGTTTTATTGAACAGGTAAAACCAGAGGATACCGTACCCCTGGGAGCCTACTTTCTTCCGGGATACCTGATTTACTACATGGGGGTGATTTATGGTGTGTTTTAAAAGGTTCATGGTTAAAAAACGGGGAGAAGGATTAATTTTTATCTCCATTATCTTTGTAATTCTCATTGTATTAATCCTGAACGGTGCTCAATTGGGCATGTTTGCCTATTCCAAGGATATTACAAATACGGCTTCCCGGGAGGGGGCCAGGGCCTATGCCGTTGAGCACAGTGAAGATTTAGCAAGGAATCAAATAAAAGAGATTGTCTCAAAAACCCTATATGTCAATGAAGAAACCTTCCCTGGAGAGAATGTTGAACTTTCGGAGATAACCCATGAAGATCAACCCTTCTGCAAAGCAAGGGTAAGCTACAACGTTCCCGTTATTGCCCCGGATATATTAAAAATACTTAACCCCAAGGACCCCGGTTGGGGACGGTTTAAGAAAGTTACATCATCGGCTTATTTTCTAAAGGAGTATCAACCGGAGGAAGAGTTGGATGAAGAATAAGGTTCTAAAGGGTAAGAAGGGTTTTACCTTTATATTGTTTGTACCAGTATTTTTAATCATTATGCTATTCATGGCCAGGGGTATCGACTGGGGTATGGCTACCGTGGCCAGAGGAAAATTGCAAACCATTTCCGATGCCGGTTCTCTGGCCGGGGCCAGTGCTGTTGAACCGATCACTAAAGTGGAATTGGTGAATAATGATGATGGTTCTTTGGAACTCCGTGAGAAAGTGACTGGCATCAAAATTAACAGCGAAGAAGCCCAAAGGAGAGCCCGTTTAGCCAGAGAGTTAAACGGCGGTACCCAGGACTATTGGCAAGGTGTGGGTGGTCACTGGGAAGGGACAGAGGAACGTATAGAAGGGGATGACATCTACTGCGTTAAGTCTACCGCCAGGGTGAAGTTACCCTTTCTATCACGAATATATGAAAAAGTCTCTGGCCATAAGGATTTAACAATTACCATGCCAGGGGATGCTAGATCAGTTTTGATAAAACAGAAAATGAATATTGATGGGGAAGGGGATGGTATTTCTGAATAGGAAAACATTTGCCTTGATTGCTGTATTTATATTTATACTTGGTGGTGGAATCGGGGCTATGATTGACCACTACTATTACATTACAATACCTCAGCTAAATGCCATGGCAGAGGCCCAGCGCCAGCAGGAAGCACTAAATAAGGCGGTACGGCATGGTAAGGTGGTTGAGGTTAAGCAACAGGAGTTAACTGTTGCTGTAACCGAGTCAGGGGAGGAAACGGAAAAGGGAAAGACCATCACAGTGACATTGACCCCTCGCACCAATATCCAGAAAGGGGATCTTTTTTTGAACCGTGATGGACAGGTGGTAGATATTACGCAGCATCTGAAACCGGGAATAGAAGTGGATTTGCTGGTCAGAGGGGATAAAGCCATGGCCCTGTATTGGGAGCCAGGAGAGGAAAAATAGGTTGGGCGGGATTTGAACATGGATATAACTGTATTTCCATCGGATGCTCGGATGCAAAGTTATATTGTGTGGTCTAGTAATGCTACGGATTGGATTTATTTTTTCTTCTTCTTTATTTTAGTTGTCATAGCAGCTGTATATTGCACAAAGAAGATTAAATCGAATCTAGGCTATTTAGCTGTTATGGTTGCAGTCATAATACTTCTTTCTATTGCAAGCCATTCATTATTAATTGATGTGGAATATGCTTCGATCACGTAATTAAAGAAGTGGTGAAATTATAAATCTTTACGAGGAAGAGAGGGATATAAACATGAATAATTTTAAAATCTCGAAAACTATTAAGATATTCTTAGCTGGATATCTTGTTGGCATTTTTCTAACTACAGCACATTTTAACTATAAGATTAATGAGCGAGATTTT
This sequence comes from Desulforamulus reducens MI-1, assembly GCF_000016165.1. GTDB lineage: Bacteria > Bacillota > Desulfotomaculia > Desulfotomaculales > Desulfotomaculaceae > Desulfotomaculum > Desulfotomaculum reducens. Next base: position 871,391 of record NC_009253.1, read on the forward strand.
TTGTTTTCGCAATTGTTAAAATATCATGATGCGTTTATTGTTTCAGTTTCAAATACTATAAAAGAAATGGAGCGTGAATATGGGCATAAAGTTGCGGTAAGTTACAGTAACAAGCTAAAGGAGAATTTTCAAAACGAGCATAAGAAAAGTATCAATGAATATGATGCTAAGAAAGCAGATGAAATTTTTGAGAATAATAAACGGATAAACAGTGTGTATACGCATACCTATCTTAGTAAAAACCAAAGTGTTTACAAAGACATAGTGAATTAGAAACAGTCATATAAGCAGTAAACGGTTTAGACACCGGGGGATTCCCCGGTTTTTGTTTTTATAGGGGGTATGCAAATGAGGAAAAAGATTATTGCACTGTCCTTGGTTCTTGTAATATCTACGGGTATCGGATTGGGGGTTAAGTATTATAAACAGAATGAGTCTGTTCTAACAAAAAGCGAATCTACAATTTGGACCACCAAAAAGCAAGAATCAGATAAAACGAAAAGTCAGGGTGACGTATTAGATGTTAAGCCAAATCAAATTACAGTAAAAACTTCAGGGAAAACAATTACCTATACTACAGATAAAAACACCATTATCCAAGAGGGAACAACTCTTCTTTGCAATCCCGATGGGAAAGGTAACAGAGAAGTAGACCTTACGGCCTGTTTAAAATCAGGAATGAATGTAAACATATCAGCCCAAGGAGACAAGGTTTATAATGGTAAAAGATGCTAAAAAGCGTTTGGGAGAGCTTGCTGACTTTGCGGCAGGATTCTATCTATGCGGAGGTGGTGCTGAAGCACTGCCCCTTAAAGAACTGCTTCCAGGTGCAGTAATCCATGATAATCCACAAACCGCCAATGCCAGAGCCTATTTACAATTGGCCATGAGTGAATAATTAAATTCAGTTAGGTGGAACTGACCACCTAACAGTAGTTGCGAGGAGTAACTTCAATACTTACAAGATTCCTGTAAGCATTGAAGTTACATATCTCAATAAAAACACTAAAATTAAGACGGCAACTACTATTTCGAAGAACTTAAAAATTATAAGCAAGGCAGGGTTATCTTTTAACAGTAAATGAATTATGGCAATAAAAAGACCAATCGTTCCGGTAATAATAACTGTCTGGATTTCACTTTCAATTGCTAAATTCACTAACCCTAATAAATCATTTTGGAGTTGGTAAAAAAATGAGTCAATATCCATTCGCTAAACAGCCCTTTCAACGTTTAATAAGTTTTACAGACAAATACATTACTCCTTTACTAATAGGAATAGGCACGGCAGTTCCAATGCTTGGAGTTATTTATCTTATAGGTATTTTTTATTGGATCGTACATTATTTTTCCAGTCAGTTGACAACCTTACCGCCATACTTTCTGGTTGGAGTAATATTTTCATTATTAGCCTCACTTATAGGTGCGGTTACCTTTACTTTAAAGACTTACAAATATATTAATAATAAGAATAAAACAAATAAGTTGATATATATTGTGGGAATGACTAGCTATTTTTTATATGCTTTTTTATTAATTGTCACATAAGTTAATAAAAATATCCATAGTTGACTTCTCCCCACGGCTAAAGCCGGGGGATTTACGGTACATTCTGGTAAAAGACCATTTTTTCAATCAAAAGAAAAAGATTGTATCAATAGATGGCCCTGTTATTGAAGTCCACTCCCAAGATAATAAAATCCAAGAATTTGTTGTAGAAACTGAGGGGGGATTTTTCGGGTTTTAGTAAAAAACAATCATGTTTTTGCAACACAAAAAATCAGTTAGTAAAAGAATAACTGGAGGTAAGAAAATATGGGGGGAAAAAAAGAGACCATTACAATGGGGTTGGTAATGCTAATAATATTTGTCATAATAATTTCCATATTTTACGCTATGGTGTCTTTTGCTCATGGTAGTCTTGAAAAGGAGCAGGCAAAGAAAGAAAACTTACGAGCAACGTATCAAAAGAGTGGAATGAAACAAGTAACCCTAGTAGATTCAGATTCAGGTAATCATGTGTTTGTGCATGAACCAGGTACAGTTGTTGATATTGTTTCAGAATACAAAATTACTCAAAAAAATAAAGATACAGTTAAAAAAGCAGGAATAACGGTATCTACAATAGATGGCAAAATTGCTGCTGCAGAAATTATTGGAAAAGGATATTTTTTGGAAGTCACTGACTACTTTTATGGCAAATCTGATGATTATAAACTAAATATTTTTACGGATAAAAAGACTTACCAGCAAATAATTGAGAGAGGACTTAGGGGAGAAAAGGTTTACTGTACAAAGCACGTAACACCTAGGGATTAACCTCGGTTTTTGTTTTTATAGGAATAAAATGGTAATAAAGTATTGACAAAAAAAGGGGTACAATATATAGTAAGGAAAAGGTAAGGAACTATACTAGATATGGGATGATAAAAATTGTCTAAACTAATACTTTCTACTATGACATCAAAAGGTCAGACAACGGTACCAAACAGTGTTAGAAAAATGATTGGACTAAAGGAAGGCGACAAAATACTATATACTCCACATGAAAATGGTTTTTTAATCACAAAATTAGAAGCAGGATACTCTACCTGCCCTTGTTGCCAGGGAACCGGGATAGTAAAGGAAAAGGGAAGTGATTAAGATGTTTATGAAAATAGATAATCTTAAAAAAGTATTAGAGGCTGAGAGACCTTTATACCCTGAGTTGATGGCAACAATAGCCCAAAAATTCCGTGAGGACTGGACGTATAATACCAACGCCATCGAGGGCAACACAATGACCTTACAGGAGACAGCTTTTTTTCTTCGTGAGGGTTTAACTGTTAAAGGTCGCACACTTAAAGAGCATTTAGAGATGATTAACCATGCCGAGGCCGTGGACTTTCTAAAAGATGCTATCAAACACAGAGATTTAACGGAGGGACTAATTAAAGAATTTCATGCCATGCTGTTCTCTGGCATCAAGACTTTAGCTGGGGGAGTACCAGTTATACCAGGAGCCTACAAAACAAAAGACAATCACGTTTTAACCGCCAGCGGAATAATTCACCATTACGCACCAGCAACTCAGGTTTCTGCTGAAATGGAAAACCTTATAAACTGGTACAATGACAGCAAACTAAAAATGCATCCGATTGAATTAGCTGCTCTCTTTCACCACCGATTTGTTGCCATTCATCCCTTCCCTGATGGAAACGGTAGAGTAAGCCGGTTGTGTATGAACTACATCTTAATGAAGAACGGTTATCCCCCGGCCATTATCCGCAAGGAGAACCGCTGGGACTATTACACTGCCCTGGAAGAAGCAGACAACAATAAGACCGAAGCATTTGTGCAGTTAGTAGCTGCTGAGGTTAAGCAAAGCCTTGAATTGATGATTACGGAGATAGAGAAAGTTAAACGGGTTAATTGATAATTTAACTTTCCATACAATGCTGCCGTACTCGCTACGGCGGAAGTTGACTAGGTTCACAGAATAGAAAGTAGGTGATTACATGAAAAAAATCTTCGTTACTGGCCTGTTGGCTGTATCAATGGCTTTAGTTATTGCCACTGGTGCGTTCTCTGCGCAGGGAGACCCTCTGACTAATGGTGTGCTTCGTTTTATGATTGGACAAAAGCACTATCTAGTTGATAAAAATACGACTGAAATGGATGCGGCACCATATATCAAAAGCGGACGTACCTTTGTTCCTGTTCGGTTCCTGGGAGACGGCCTAAGTGCGGCAACTGATTATACCACCGATGGAACGGTTACAGTTACTAAAGGAGATAAGCTAGTTACCCTGAAAATCGGTTCTGGCCAATTGAAAATAGGTAATGCTCAAAGCTGGATGGACGTAGCCCCCGAGATCAAAGAGGGACGGACTTACCTGCCTGCTAGATTCGTGGCCGAAGCCTTTGGCTATCATGTGGATTGGGATGCAGATACCGAAACAGTTAGGGTATTCCCCGATGGAGTGGTGTTGAAGCCAGAAATAGTTTATCAGTTAGAGAAATTCTTAGGTGCTGAAATGACGTACTACGTAGATAGCATGGATAGTAAATATAACCATTGGAAATATGGTTCTAAAAAAGATAACTTTGATGTAGGTTATGATAATGATGGTGATATTTATATCCGTGTCTTTGAACATGCAAAAGAAGAAGATATTCAAAAGTCCTTTGCTGTTATGCGGGGATTGTATCCGAACAACCCTGAGATAGTTCAAAAAATGCAGTCAATCTTAGGAAAGAAACGTCAGAAGAATGATTACGATGAAAAATGGAAAATTAAAGTGAACAATAGAAGCGTTCATGTAAATACATTTTGGAATGATAACACAGTTCTTTATAGTGTTATGGTTCTCAAAGATGATAAGTAAGGCACACAATCGTGTGTCTTTTGTTTTTTTAAGGGGGTATGAGAATGAAAAGAATCTTAACTATCTGCGGAATAGTGGTATTATTTATCGGTATTTTTGCTTATGCAAAGTGGCCTTTTGAGCAAGAAGTTGTTACTGAAAAAACAGACCAATCAGTGGCAGTTGAAAAGATCGAGAAGCAGCTTAACATTCAAATGACTAAGCCTGAAAAGGCTAATTTCTGGGACTATCAGTTAAAAGATAAGATAAGGATCACTTACGATGAACCAGAATCTATTGCAGAAGTTTCAATCTCTGTATTTAGTAACGCTACAACCGAAGATGTAAAAAACACCTGCAAGGTTTTGAAAGGATATTTTTCTCCAGAAGAACAGGAAGAAATTGCCGCAAAGATTCTTTCTATCTACCAGAAGAAGAAATCCAACCCTGAGTATGACGAACGCTGGGAACACAAATATGGTAATCGACGGGTAAATGCTAATGCATTTTGGAATGACCAAACTGCTCTCATGTCCGTATTGATTTTCAAGGAGGGGAAGTAAATGAAACGATTTATCACCCTTCTGTCCTTAGTTTTCTTTACATTCTTTATTGTCAACACTGCTTTTGCAGGGCTATTGGAAGATACCTTACAACAATTACATTACGAAAACCCCAGGGTAATTCACGGTAAGACGCTATACGCGCGATTAGCCGAGGGTACTGATCGACCCAGGGTAGTCTACGGTACACCCAATGATGTTAGTGGTGTCAACCCACCCCAGAGTTTAAAAAACGGTCAATATAGATATTTAGGCTATGCCTATGATGGCGAACCCTTTACAAACTCTAACTTCCCCAATGATGACTTGAAAACAAACTATGATCAAAGAAACTGGATTTCTGAACCGTGGAATAATGGACTATGTAATAATCAATGGAATGAAGACTTCTCCGAAGATGTTTGGAACTCTATCTTTGCAGCCCTACCACCTAGCTTACATGACAGAGACAAGGTCAAAATCCTCGTACCGCCAACCCCTACCACCATGGGTTCCGTCCGAGCCTGGCACCAAAGGCCGGATGGCATTTGGTATGAGACATTTAACAGCATTCAGTATTTAGGCCCTGCAAGCCTTGAAGTGGTTCCTGATGAAGCCACCGTCAAAGTTGGCGGCACCCATCAATACCACGCAATCTTGCACTATAGCGACCCAAACATGAAACCACAAGACGTTACCAATACCGCAGAATGGTCTACCAACGTGCCTGAAATTTCCAAGGTTAATAAAGGGCTTGCCACTGGCCTAGCCAAAGGCACAGCAACAATTACGGCCAAACACTCGGGCCTAACGGATAGGGCACTGTTTAGAGTTATTAACGACAGTGAGCCAGAACCCCCAAGTCCAGAGAAACCAGAACCTCCTAAGCAGGGGGAAGAAGGAAACCTCTATGTTCTTTCAATCGAACTCCTGGATGCCAATGGCTCGCCATTCTATGGCACCCTGACTGCTGGTCAAAACTATAAAGTGAAAGCAACATATAAGTCCAAGTTTGACATATCTGGCTGGGCAAGGCTTGGAATGTTCTATAAAACGTCCTCTGATGTAAGAAAAGTCGGTGATTATGTACATGTACAAATGTCACCCGGCGATACTACTGAAAAAACATGGGAATTTAATGCTGCACCAGGGAATGGATCACTTATAGCAACGATCCAACTGGACTGGCGGAGTGGAGAAGCCTTTAACCCCTTGCAATTTGAGGGCAAAACAGAAACAACCTACGACGACAATAAAATGTCTCTAAGCCTAGGAGGATCTGATAGCCCAACAGGTCCACCATCAACCCGAGTTTATGAGAGAACTGGCTATTATCACCCCGTCAGAACAGTAGCTGTACCGGTCTACCGCAAAGAATATGAAACAATCATAGAGTATGTAAAAGTCCCCTTTGTACCGGCTAAATATAAAGTTAAAACAATTCTTATCCCCCATAAAGATGATGAATAATTCTTAGACCTGCACCCGCAGGTCTTTATTTTTTAGGGAGGTGGTAATTTGAAAAAAGTAATGTTTCTGCTGGTGGTGGTATTATTATTGTTTGCCACACCAGTTTTTGGGCAAACAAAAGATTGGCAGGACTTGGGAAATGGTATAAGCGTTTATGGCTATCGGAAAAATTATGGAGACAAAGATTTACTGATTGAGTGTGATAGTGGTACAGGAAAGGAAACTGGCAATGCTTTTTGGGCTCAAAAGAGAGTGAAAGAAAAAGATGTATTTGACCACTGGAATTACATCAAAAAAGAAGATTTCTCTATTGTATCGGAAGTTCAGCCAGTGAAAGTAAAAAGAATCTTTGCGCCAAATATACCAACCAATGAATTTGATTCCGTAACAAATCCTACAACTGGGGAAAAAGTTGTAGCATCATCTGGAATGGTATCGTGGCCTGGAGATAACTTTGCTCGCATTGTTCCAGGAACAAATCCTGCTTATTGGTTAATTGTTGCCGAAGTAAAAAACCCCAACCCATTTCCGGTTAAGGCAGAGGTTAGAGTTGCTGTTCAGAGTATGGAAGTAAAAGAAGAAATCAAGTTTCAAAGCCAGGAGACTAGATACGTTAAAGTAAACGATCAACCCCAAGAAAAAATACTTTCACAAAGGGCATCTAATGACCAAAATGGTTGGTCATTGGCCTCGTGGAGTACAAAGATTACTGAAAATATGGACATTCAGTTACCGAAATATTTGGGAACGGGGAAAAGAGCATGGATTGATTGGGGTGATCTAATAGGACAAACACTAGATTTAGAACTTTATAAACCCGATGTATTAGATCAGAACTCTGCATATTCAATTAAGGTCTACAACCGAAAAGGTGATCCTTGGTCATTTGATGGTTCTATTAGATATACCGAAGATGGGTGGATTGTAGCTGGTAAGGCGTTCCCTGAGAATAAACAAGAATATGTTTTAACTTTCATGAAAGATTGGATAAAAAGAAATGCTTTAGAACTACCCGTTATAAGATCATATAGTGAAGAACAGGAAATTGATGGAATAACCATCGAACGGTGTAAACCATCCAATGCTGCGCTGGCGGATATCGCAAGTTCCCTAAACAATATAGTTGGCCCCATAATTCAAGGTTATGATAGCAGAAAACGATCCCTTGCTGAGTATGAACAAAACTTTAATGATCTACCAGTATTTAAGGTTGACGATCCAAAATTAGCAGGGTGGGCCGGGGATAAGCTGCCGGTTGTTACGCAAAGACCTATTTTTATCTCACAGTATGAATTTGTGCCACAAGAAAGTCCCAACGTGGGGCTATTAAAGAAAACCTTACAACCGGGATTGTTCATCCAGGCGGATAATGAATCCAGGCCAAAATTAGAAACTAAGATTTTACTGAATAACTTTATAAAAGAAGTTACTGACAGTAAGACAAAGTACACTTTTTATGTTGATGTTAGTATTACAGGCATAAATAACAATAACTTTGACGTAATTTTTAAAACCAATAATGGTGGCAATGTAAGAGTCTATCTTCCCCAGTTGCAGTACCTTAAAAACTATGTTCAAACCCTAAATAGTATAGGGGAAGAAACGCGATACGAAAAAATAAACCGTAAGAATATCAAGATAACCAAAAAATGGTATAAAGACCCAATAACCACACCTGACTTCAATTTTGTAACACTTGATAATTCAATCAGACTAGATAAAAACTCTTCAAAGCAATTGTTTAAAGGAATTAAAGAGATATGCTTTGAAATAGACACAACCCCAGAGCAAAGTGTAGAAGCTAAATTTAGTAATTTTTTTGGCGGTCAAAACGAGGCAATTTTTTTTAGCAATGGTAGCCGATATATAATGGAAATTCCTTACCAAGATAGTTTTGTTGGATTAGCACTGTTCAATATGAAGTATAGAAGTTATAGCCTTGGTAAACAACAACATGACAGCTACTACAGCATTGGTATGTTTGGATGCTCTGCAGGTATTCAAAGTATGTCCAACCTGCATGAAGGCTTATTTCTGTTTCCTAAAGATGAATTTTATTACTTAGTTACTCAAAACCGCCAAAATACATTAACTTTTCCTGGTAATTCAAAGGAGAATTTGTATAACATTGCAACCCCTAATAATAATCCATCCGAAAATCCTAGTCTCTCACTAGCAGATATCTGGATGGAATACCGGGCTTATCGACCCTATGCAGTAGATTGGGAATATACTTGGGAAGAGTCTGAATAATTTAGACGAGGTGATACAATTGAAAAAATACGTATCAGTATTAATAATTGCAATAGCTTATTTGCTAAATAATATTAATATTGCTTCTGCAGATATTATAACTTCAACAGTGTCATTAAAACGCACTGGCGTTAGTGCTGGGGATACTGCTGTGAGTTCATACTCTAGGGGGATGGTAGCTTACATTGAACATGCTCAAGCAGCTTATTTTTTGTATATACTAAACCATAAACCATATGCAATAGATAATCACCCTTTACATTTTTCTGTTGCTGACAATAACTATATAAATGGGACAATGACATTAGAAGTAAGAAGAAACGATATAAACGGTCCACTTGAGTATGTTGAAACTAAAAGTTTTACCGGTGATAAATATTACGAGTACCTTTATTTTGATATACCAATATTAAACCCCTTTTTAGCATCAGGGGAACGTCTATATTATGTAATAAACAACCAAACCAATTGTAGATTAAGATATTATTTCTACCCCAGCAATGATTGGAAAGTATCGATTCAACTATATGATCAAATTAACGCTGATATTTTAAGAGAGGCATCAGCTGCAAAGAACAATGCTGACCTTGCCCGACAATATGCAAGTTGGGCAAATGGCAATGCAGAGACAGCAAAAAACAACATCCTATGGGGCACTGATATCGGTGGTAAATCCCTGGGGGCAACATTTGACCAGGCCGCATCAGCTAATAACTACGGCTACTGGTCGTCTGGATACCTTGATGGCTCTAAAAATGGCGGGAAATCTCTTGCATCAACATACGACCAAGCGAACTCTGCCAGTATTAATGCTTCTGGTGCTAAGACCTCGGCGGATTCCGCCAAAGCAAGTGCGGATTTAGCAAATACCCAAGCTACCACTGCAGCCAGTCGGGTATGGGACACTACCGAAAATAAATCCGCCGTCACAATTGCTAAGGAATCCCGAGATAAGGCTAATACAGCAGTAACTCAAACCTTCTACAACGGCAAATCAGCTGCAGAATGGGCCGCCATTGCTGCTACCAGTGGTGGGGACTATATTGCCCCAAATTTAGAGTGCTCTTGGCAGGGTGGGGCTACCATAACAAATGCATCCCGGCAAGCCACCCTGGTGGTTTCAGTTTCAGATAATGTCTCTGCCCCGGCTAATATCGCCCGGGCCTACTCCTTAGACGGAACAACCTATACTAATTTTACTGGCAACACGGTTACGATCACTTTTCCAACTAGTCCGAAGTACAGGACAGTATATGTAAGGGCCACTGATGAGACCGGTAAACAAACGGTAAAAACCCTAAATATATTCGTCCAATAACTAACCAGCACTGCCAAATGGCAGTGCTTTCTTTTTTAAAGGGAGGTGATGAAATTGAACAGAAAAAGAATAATTAATGTGCTTTTATTTTTAGTTAATATTATTCTTATACTAACAATCATTATTATTCAGTTCAAAGATATAAACTTACTAAAGGGAAAAACAAAATTTGCTTATTACACTGTTCAGTTATTTATCAAAAATTCACAGTAATAGTGTAAGTTTCAATAATCGCAGCAATTGTTAATAATGCTTCAGAAACTATAAATACTAAGGCAACTTCCTTTTTAGAATAAATATTATCCGTCGAATTTTGGTTACGTAGAATATTTGATGAAATTATAATTTTTGACAGTAAATATCCTTCTGGAATTGAATAGGATAACATTTCTGGAAGGCCATGAATCTTATTTATTTTAATCCAAGAGTTAAAAAAGCTAAATCCATTTTTATACAAAAATGCAATTATTGTTCCGCTTCTAATTAAGTTTATAATGTCAATAAAAACAAGACTAAGCAAAGGTATAAGTGCAAGTAAATTAAAAATCTGATTCTTTCTTTTTGTGGATTGGTTTAAATACCATAAGCCAAATAAACAAAGTAAAAAATAGCAAATTAATATTAATGTATTCCAAAACCAAATATTCAATCCTAGAGAAAACCCTGTCATATTGTTCTGCTGTTGATAAATTGATAAGTAGTTATGTATGTGTTGATCTATGAAGGTTGATTTATAAAAATAACCCCAAATAATTTCAAAAAGAGTTTGAAATAAAAAGAAGAAAAGAACACATGCTATTAATCTATTTTTATTCATATTTCATCCCCTTATCAGTAGTTATGTAGGGGCTTTCAGCCCATTATTTTTGACAATTATTATATCAAAACATTCTTTTCTTTGTATTCTATTAGATATTAAATCCAGTCTAATTGCTGACCAAAATAATCTTACAAAACGGTAATCATCACTGCCAAATGGCAGTGCTTTCTTTTTTAAAGAAGACTTTTAAAGCAACTGGAGGTGAATTTTATTAATACTGCTGTACTGAAGAAGATACCACTAAAAACCATATTCATTGTCCTGGTCGGTATAGGGGTAACTGCAGGTTCCGTAGGGCAGTTGCAAACCTGGGTGGACACCCATCAGGAAAAGGTGAAAGTCCCGGTGGTCAAGCAAAAGGTAACGCAATACTCCATGATAGGCCCGGGCATGATCGAAATGCAGGATAAGCTAAAACTGGCTGCGGATCCCTATGCAGTAAAAACACTTCAGGAAATTGAGGGAAAAGTGGCTGTAACTGACCTTATTCCAGGGGAACAGATTCGCCCTGACAAACTGGCCAATACGGATATACTTTTACAACCAGGGGAAGCATTTGTAACAGTCCGAATTGAAAAACCGGAACAGGCTTTAGCAGGACAAATAAGAGCAAACTCCATTGTAAATGTAATGTGGACCGCAGGACCCAACAGTCCTTCGTCCGTATTAGCTGAAAAGGCTCGGGTAATGTCCTTGATGGATGAAGGACTAAAGCCGGTACATACAGCCAGCGTATTTCAAGGTGTAGTTACCAATGCCACCGGACAGGCCCCTATCCCCAAGTACGTTATGCTCAAAGTTAAAGAAAGGGAGAGCTATGAATTTACCCGACCCCTGACCGGCGGTTTTATCTTACTGTCTGAAGTCTCTAAAGGAGTACAAACGCCCGTTCCGCCTGCCCAAAACGGAGAAGCTACTCCAACAACCCAACAAGGGAACCAACCGCCGGACAGCCAGAATAATACTCCTGGGGCAACCCCGAATATGAGCGATCAGCCCCAACCACAACCGTAAAGAGGTGAATATTAATTGTTGAAAGCGATAAAAGGTAAGTTTCAAAAAGTAAATTATGAGGTGCAGCAACACCAGACAGAACAACTCGATCCAAAGGTTAAAACGGAGCAAATTATATCCAAATTACACTCCATTAAGGATGGCTACATCGTAGAGCAGATAGGTGAAAAATCCTTTGAGCAAACAAAAGATATTGTGTTAAACCTGCTTTCAGAAACAACCATACTCACACAAAATGATATCGAACATATTAACGAACTGGAAAAGAAGTCAATGGTCGCCTGTGCCCATTCTGCCCTTCAACTGAAGAAAATTATCTTTGGTTTAATGCAAAGATTTGGCATAACCGTAAGAGATATGACTATTCAAGAGGTAGTTGATCAGATATTTAACGAAAAATGGGGCCTTGGTTCTGTACAGGAACTATATTCTGATCCGGAAGTTGACGAGGTTGAGATCATTGGTCCAGACAATGTTTTCAGTATAAGAAAGGGTAAATATTGTAAAGAAGCTATCAAACTAAAGCCTGAAGAACTTGATGCTATGGTCATAAAACTTCTGCGGGAATCTGCAGATCTTACCACAAGAAGGCCATTTATACGAACTGCCAGGAAAGATAAAACCAGGGTTTTTATTACCGGCGATCCATTGACCAAACAGATCACCATAACATTAAGAAAAAAGGATACCTTTCTTTATACCAAAGAAAGGCTTGAATCCAATGGCACCATGGATGCTAAAACATACGATCTAATGGCCCTGATTTTTAAATGGCTACTTAATGTACTCATTTCTGGGCCGGTGAACTCTGGTAAAACCACACAGCTTGTTCACTTCTTTCAATACCGGGAACCAGAACTCAGAACCGTTGTTTTGGAACCAAAACTAGAAATGATGCTTTTTGAGACATACCCAGGACGCAATATTATTCAATTGGAAGAACAGCCCCAGCTAGGTATTAACCTAAAAACCATGTTCAATGATGTAACACTTCAAATATCTCCTGTAAGTGTAATTATCGGTGAGATATTGGGTGGCAATGAAATCAGGGAAGCCGTTAAGGGCGGTGTTAGAGGTCAAAAGGGCAACTTATCCACTTTCCACTCAAAGAAGATTATCGATGCCCTGTACAATATGGCCTTGATCTACATTGAAGAGACTGACTCTAAATCAATCACCATGGACGTAGCCATGCGCCGGGTGGTACAGGCCTATGATGTTATCATCCAGTTAGATACCATGCCACGAACTGGTCAGAAGAAGATTGTTCATATTGCCGCCCCATACCTGGAGGATGGAGAAATAAAATTACACGATATCGTGACATGGCATCCAGAAAGCGAAGATGATTACTTTATCGGCAGTTGGCAGCACCATTCCCTACCTAAATGGATTGTTGAAGAAATGTTTCGGAATGGACTGTCTAAAGCAAAACTCCGGGAGGCTGGTTATTCATGGTAGAGAATTTAGCCAGTTACTTGTATGGACTTCCTTCCTTGGATATGGCAATACCCTATGTACTATTGGGGGTAGGATCTCTTGGAGTTGGTCTTACTGCAATGGTTCTAGCGAACCTAATACTAAAGCATGCTACGAAAAGCAGTAATGTACTTTTTAATAAGATTAAGCAATCGGCTCACCACATGCGTTCCAGACCTCCGCAGTCATTACAGGAAGCCTTGGGAATTAGTAAGCAAGGCAAGTGGAGAGAGTTTCGAGAGAAGGTAACGGATAAAACAAGTTGGTTATTGCCAAAGAAACTTTTTACAAATTCAGCGTATCTCTCTCTAACAACGATTCTTTCATTTTCTATTGCAAGATTTTGTCTAGTCACTTTAAAAAATACACCCGCCGCCTTGGTATCGGTTATCGCCATTATTCTTTTAATGTCCCAAGTTTTTAGTGCAGTTATATATCAAAAAAGATCAAAATACACCGAGCAAATACCATCCGCAATCAGGGTTATAAGCACTGTGCTGGAGGATACCAACGATTTTACCAGGGCACTGGAAAACGTAGTGGAACGATCGCCAGAACCAACCCGATCACTATTCAGGCGGGTGCTAGAGAGATTAAATCATGGAGAGCAAAGAAAAAAAGTCTTTGGCTTAATTCCCAAAGCTATGGGCACAGGTCATAGCATTATGTTGGCCAATGTCCTGGAGGAAGGATATCGACATGGAGTAGCCGCACTACCCATGTTCAACACCCTGGCCAGCCAGTTCGATACGATGCATAAATTGGAGTTAAATAATAAGGTTTTACTGATTCCCTCTAGGTTTTCATCCGTACTGCTGCATATCGGCGTGGTGGCTCTGGTGTTATTATCCACCCGTTTAGTTCCGGATGCTATGAAATATATAACTGATAACATTGGCAAATCTTTAGTTGTCCTCTGCTTTGTGTCGATGATTATTAATATTGTCACGGATAAACTTTGGAGTACAGTGGAGGGTTAGACATGGTGGAGTTAGGAAAGGTGCTATTTGTAACCGGTTCTTTAGGTATTGGGATTGCAGCAGCTGCAGTCTCTTCCGAGGTGGCAAATGTAGTAGAACGTATCTATGAAAATATCAATGGACAAGTACAATTAAGAAAACTTAGAAGGGTTGAACAGCAGCGTACGGACCCAATTAAATACTTGAAGGGTTTGAAAGAACAGGCTTTAAAGCAACGGGAGACAATACAGGTTTTCACAATAGCTATGACTTTAGGTTTATTTGGCCTTTGGATTGCCCCCATGTTTAAGTCACTTGGCTTTGCAGGGGGGACAAGCCTGGGCTTTTTATTATATTCCTGGTATATAAGGCAACACGAAAAGGGGGTGAGATTAAAGAAACTTACGGAGGCTGTATTGATTTATGACGCAATGAATGTATATATTCCAACCGGCAGAAACCTTACACAAACATTGGAAAGCATTTTACCTTCCCTGAAAGTATTACGACAGCCAATTGAAAAATTTTTAAACAGATACCCATCAGACCCAAAACAAGCCAAGTTATTGTTGGAACAAGACTTAAACTTTGATGAAGCAGGCTTATTGGTTAACGTGATGCTGCAGGTTGCATCCACCGGACGATTAGAAGTTACTAGTTCAGAGGCAGTAAGGCTAGAAGACATTCGTAAATCCATGCACCAAACCAGCCAAGCTATGCGGCCAACGTATATCCAGTTAGTTAATTTGCTTCCTCTCCTCTGTGGTGCTTCGCTGGTAATCTACATTGTGGGAAAACATGCCTTAGACACAATTAAAGCACTAAATTCGACAAATATGATGAATTAATTTTAAGGAGGTATTTTTAATGTTAAATGTAATTAAGGAATTTTGGAACGATGATAAAGGTGATGGTAATACTCTATCCCAAGTTGGTTGGGCAATTGCTGTATTAGGAGCCGTTGGACTTGTAACAAGCATCGGGTTAGTCGGATTGAAGAACAAAGGTTTTAATTTTGCCAAAGATTTTACTAGCTACAAAGTTGTCACTCCTGATTCAATCGACATCAACGCTGCTTCTCCCACTACAACGGCTGAAATAATCGACGGAACTACTGCACCAATCACTGTCACGATCAAGAACTAAGATTGGTTAACTATGTTAAAAGAATTAAAGCAATTTTGGCAGAATGATGCAGGAGAAGGGAATATACTATCAGCTTTAGGGTTGAGTATCTTTGCACTGGCAGCCGTATCAGTTGTAGGGGCTATTTTATGGACATCTGTTAAAAATTTAGCGATCTTTAAAGCCAAGGAAATTAAAAACATTGCACCATAAAGAGGGGGTATCGCACTCCCTCTTTCTTTTTTTAGGGGGGATTCGATGGTTTTTTTAGGATTTGATATGCTCGTTGGAGTCTTAGTAGTAGGGGGCTGTTTAAAGGATATATGGCACAGGGTTATACCAAAATGGTGTACAGTAGGTATTTTCTTATTAGCTGTCACTGTAAATATTTTAAAATTTGGTTGGTTGTCAGGAATCATAAATACCTTAACCGGAGCCCTTTTCTTAACCTCAATGTATCTCATGTTAGGAGTTATGTTTAAGCAAAGACTGGGCGGAGGTGACTGGAAACTCATCATTGCTCTGGGTGCCTATGTGGGATGGAATGATATGTCCGGGCTTTTACCCATACAACTGTTTTTTGCAGGCATCATGGAGTTATTGCATTTTGCTGTAAGGAGTAAAGCAATACTCCCGTGGAGTTTTGTTATGGCGTTCAAGGACCGGCTTATTGCCGAACTGTATGGCTATGCAGATCCGGTAGTCTATGCCTATGGTCCCTTTATTGGTCTGCCCTTTATCTTTTTCTTGCTATTAAAAAACTATCTTCTGTTTTTGATCTAGGGGGGATATTCATGTTTAGAAAGCATTTGAATAATAATGCAGGGTTTGGCCTGGGGGAAATACTGGTTTGTTTGGCCTTGGTTAGTTTTGTTGTGGCTGTGGGAGTACCCGTTGTGGCTGCCATCACAGGAGAAATGGATGGGTCTATGTCAAGGGTGATGGGGAGTTTTAAAAACATGCTAAATTCCGGGTATTAGGATTAAAGGGAGGAAAGATGCAAACGATACTGGGTTTTTTAATTGGCATCACCTTTACAATTGTTATACTTTTTCAACCCATCGAAACCTATAGCTTGCAAGTGAGGCATCAGTCGGCAGAAAAAATAGTCAACAAATATCTAACTCGGATAAAACTAGATGGTTATTTAACCACTGTAGATGAAAATAAGATGATAAACGAGTTTGCTAATATTGGCTGCCCTATTGAAAATAAGGATACCGATATTATAGTAAATGCTAGGGAATCAAGAGGGGATACCCGTATTCTTCGCAATACCGATCCTACTGCCGGAGAAGTATTTCTCACTGTAAAATGCAAGCTAGATCCCAAACCGGCAGTTCCTAACGCACCAGAAACCCTTATGGTGGGAGGTACAGACTATAGTGAAAGACCTGATCCCTAATGTTCTAAGAAAAAAAGATGGCTTCGCACAAATTTTACTGTTACTTGTGTTCTTACCTTTATCAATTTTCAGTTTCGTATATTCAACCACCATCACCCAGGCGGTAACAGTCCATGATTTGGATGTACAAAAGGGTCTTGAACGGGCGGCTAAATCAGCCGTCATGCAAGTCACTAAAGAATCACAGGCCGATGGCAGGCCAAGAATCAATACTACGAATGCCCAGGCGGTTTTTCAGCAACAGTTAGCCAAAAATCTTGGGTTGGATGAAACTACGTTAAACCCACTTTCAGGTAGCCAAGTGACGAGACCTGATTATGTCTTGTTTGTCTACAATGTTGATGCCGATTATGCTTCAGGTGGCGCTTATTTGGCAACAAAATATGTTTTCTCTGGGGGCAGTTTAACATCGCAAAGTTTATCTCCTACGGGTTATCCAACTACTTTTTCGGTATCAGACACTGACATTGTTATGGGGGATTCTGGAGCAATAAAGGTTACTCTGGATCGGCCCGGGGCAGTCGCTTTTGTTAAAACCAATATGACTAGAGTGACCGGTACTGGTCCAGAGACAATTACAAAGTGGGTATCAGCAAAGATAATCAGTCGAAATGGGATTTAACCTGATCGGCTGATTTTTTGTTTTTATATAAGGCTATTTTGAAAGGTGGGTTTGTATGTGGCAGGTTTGATTTATCTAGTGTTGGGAGTAACGTCGGTGCTTTTATGGAGAACTGATTCAAATATTTGTAATGTGTGTATGAACTATGGGATTGGGTTTCTGAACAGGCCCTGGTACCTCTGGGGTGCCCTGTATTATTCCTTTATAACTCTAATCGCCTTTCGGTGGAGAAAAAATTGGTTGGTCATAACCTCAATGGTCTGCGGGTTAGTCTTTCACTCTTTCTTGATTTATTACGGGTATAAAATGACCCATTCATTTTGCCAAGTTTGTTTAATCATGCTATTGGCCGAATTCTTGGCTACAGCCCTTTATTACTGGGGTAAATTACACATTAATCAATATACATGGGTGTCTGTACCTAGTATCGCTACTCTTGTCATGGCGATATTACTTTTTGCCCTAAACCCAATTGTACTGGCAAAAGAAAAAACTCCAACCGTGGCCGCAGCCCCTAAAAAAGAGAATTCAATTAAGCAGATGGAAACCATTCCGATGCCTAAACAGGATGAAAGAATGGTTGAGCAAGGCGGACGTAAGCCAGTGGTGAAAGGTATAGGTCCGAAGTTAAATGTTTATACACCCCAAGGGTCCGAGACTGAATTAGATTTATCCGAAAAACCTGCTCTGCTGTTTGCCTGGTGGTGTCCTCATTGTGATTATGTCTTGCAGGAAATAGCACAATATAGTCTTTCAGACAGGCCCTACCTTGTAGTAACTAATTTAAAGGGTGATGACCTAAAGGCTATTGATGAAAAACTAAAAGCTAATGGATTAGCTGGCGTGCCTTACTTTCTTTATTACGAGCAACCACCAGTTGAAAGTGTCCCGGCAAGTATTTGGTGGTCAGAGGGTAAACTAAACACTTCTCCCGGCTATAGCATAAAGCCTGACTCAAAGAAATTGTTGAGTAAAGCAAGAATACCTATCACGAAAGATAATGGTGGGAAGAATGCAATTCTGGCCGGGAAAGCAATAGACGGTGCAGTTATTCCCCCGGGGGGAATCTTTTCGTTTAATCAAATTGTTGGTGAGCGTTCCCCCGAAAGGGGATACAGGGTTTCTGGTGTGATTGAGAGTGACGGGAACGGTGGTTATAAGTACAGCCAGGGCACTGGTGGCGGGGTATGTCGGACCTCCACAGTGGTTCATTGGGCGGCTAAGAAAGCGAGTTTGGAAGTGGCCGAATACCATAAACATAGTCTTCCGGTGGCATATGGCAAAGTAGATGAAGATGCCGCAGTTGCTTGGCCATATGCCGATTACAAGTTCAGAAATAACACAGGAGATAAGTTAAGCGTTAAGGTTCAGCATACGGACAGTTGGCTGGAGGTTGAGATATGGAAAGGATAATGATATGTGGGGTGGTCTTGAATTGTTAGATTTAGAAATGACTAATAATGTTCCAGCGATCATGGTTTCACTTCACTTTGCAAGCATAGTTTATTTTGTTTTTAACAAGAATATTGAGACGGTTAAAGAAAATATCAGATATTCTTTAATGGCAGCTGTACCGTCTAGCATATTTGTACTAAGTTCTTTGGCATGGAAGTATCTCTATTTGATGTCTGATAAAATCAACAATCTAAAGCAATATTCAATAGTTATATTATTGTTGGTCCTTGCTGTTTTAGTAATGTACATAGCAATAGCGTTAATAGGGATCATTCTTTGCTATCTAATGAACAAAGTTAAGATTGATCTTAAAGGATTTATAGGGAGGTTTAAGAATTGAAAGTATTCGTAGATGGAGGCTTAGGTATGAATGTAGCGTTTATTTTAAGACGCATTTGTTCTCTTATACTCATTGGGATAGGCTATTATTTATTTTGGCCGGATATAGTCTTGGTATGGAATCAGAAAGGTTTAAAAATACTTAATGACTGGTTCTCAATGGGCTTGCTCATGTTTTTTTACATAATCCCTCTCCTGTTTATTGTGCAACTGATAAAGCTACTAATGGGTGGATATCTGTTTAGAGAAAATGAATTTAAAAACGGATCCCTTAAACAAACGCTACTTCTCTTATTACCTATACAGAACAGAAAAACCTTGTTACTCTATGCTGTTGAATCTGTTATTATTGCGCCAGCTGCTTTTGGAATAGTTCGATTTGTCTATTCTGATAGGTTTCATTTTCATCCAATAACATTTCTAATATCCTTAATAGTCGGTTTTCTGATAGCTTATTCTTGTAAAGATAAGGTTTACTAAAAGAATTTGAATCAAGAGAAATAGTACACATAAACTTATGGAGGTTGTTTATGAGGTTAATAAGTACTTTGATTTTTTGTTCTTTATTATTAGGGTTGTGTTCTCAAGTATATGGAAATGAAGTATCGAATAAGGCATGTACAGACAATGCTATGGAAATGGCACGTAAACATGCCGTAAATCCTGTCTTAATCGTTATCAATGGTAAGATACCAAACCCAAGCGATTTTGCAGAATTTGCACCATTAAAATTACCCTGTATGTCTCCTTCTGAAGCTGCTTGCTTGGCTTTGGAACCAGTAGGAGGAATAAAAAATGAAAAATAAAACCTTTATATTTATTACACTGTTTCTTATTTTGTTATCTATAACGGTAATGATGACGGGCTATTTAATAAAAAAGGATTCTATAAATAACAGTCCGTCGAATATTTACACAGAAAATCAGGTATCGAAAGCCCAAAGAATTGTAGAATACACCCGTCAAGACGGGCAAAAAGTAAATTTGCTTGTGGATTTTCAGAAAACTGATGGTGGTTGGAAAATGACCTCAATGCAGGTGAAATAAGCAATGAAGAAAATCCTGGCTTTCTTATTAACCCTTCATATTTTCACGAATACAGCTTTTGCTTCGGGTGTCTGGGATTATAAGATCAATTCCTCAGACACCCCTTCTATTGTTGACAGTGCTGTCACCACAGCAGCAGTTGATACTGCACTGAATGAAGTAAGACTTCCAGAAAACACAGCCAGCATGATTTCCTTTTGGCCGGATGGCAGCCCAGACTATATTATGATGACCCCGACGAAAATAATTCATTTCTCATTTAATGGTACTGGGTATGACGAGAATATAATTTTAGAGATTACACCAGAGAGTTCACCTACAGCTATAGTAGCAACTGGACCTTTTCCGGATGTAAAACTTGGTGTAGGAGCTCAAATACGACATATGAGTTTTGATGGCAGTGGTTATACAAGAAATGCCCCCCTTGAAAAGAGTGGCATGGATGGGGCCTATACCCTATCGTCAAATAGAGCTGGAGAATTTGCTTCTCTTGTCGGCAATCAGGCACAAAGGTATATGTTTGACGGTTCATCCACAGTCAGAGTTCCGTCATTGGAGCCAAACGTTGACTTAGATAGCCCTGTGGATGCCGGAATCTTTCCTGAGAGTTTACACATGGCTACTTTGGAGAGGGACAAGTTACGTGTATTTCGACGGGACAGTTACGGGAACCCATTATCAACGGTTACGCTGGCTTCATCGTTATCCAATCCCAAGGATCTATCCACCTCGGGTGCCGGAGATATAGGTGCCATCATCGGTAACACAGCACCCCATTACAGCTACGGTGGAGGCTTTTGGGCATATAACCCATCGTTATCCATAACCTCTGGTCTAACAAACCCAAAGGCAATTGCCCTACGGCATAAGTCCTTTGATCGAATAATAGTTGATGGCAATGAAGCTAAGTATTATCGCTGGACCGGTACCCAACTGGTTTATGATTCAGCCAAATCAAAGGTTATTCCGGATTTGGGTTCAATAACCTATCGGCCCTATGCTGTTATACAATCCAAAGCCAAGGACCCCATGAGTAATGTTAAATACGTTCGGGCCAGAGCCTATCACCTAGTACCTGACGGTACCGCAGTAACCTGGAGCGTTACGGCTGACGGTAACAATTGGGTTAAAAAATGGCGGGTCAGGGGAACTCCCTCGGGGACAACTTGTGAGGTGTCACAGGATAACGGCCTCACCTGGATAGTATTGGGGGATGCGGCCAAGGCAACCCCGGAAGTGGATACGAAAGAACTTTGGGCAGAAGTAACACCCGGTAGAACAGTTAAGTGGAAAGCAGAACTTACCACGAGTAACATGACTATTACACCAAAGATTAAACCCTTTGTGGTTGGTGGTGTGGCTGTAAATTGGGCAGCCGGTACCCCACCCAACGTTCCAATCATAGACTTGCCTGCAGTATGTTATACCACTTCCACGCCCACGATTTCATGGACCTACTCTGACCCCGATGGCGATCCGATTTTCGCTCACCAGTTGCAGATTAAACGAAAAAGTGATGGGGTTTTAATCTATGATTCAGGGAAAGTAGTAAGTGACCGGCCGGAACACAAAATTAACACAAGCTATGATCCCTCGGTTCCAGGGCCCTTATGGAACTCCGGAGACTATGAGTTCACAGTCCAGCTTAAAGTATGGGACTCCACTGATATGGAAAGCCTCTGGTCACCACCGGGTGAATTTTGTGTGCTGGCCTTTGAACGTCCACGGATCGCAGAGATAGTCAGTGCTCCCACGGGGCAAGATTCCCCTAAAGTGTTGGATACCGTAACACACAAGGTAATTACCCCGGGAATGCTAGAAGATCAATTACCTAAAGCAAAGGCAGGTTCAAGGGTAAAGTTACTGGTGGACAGTATTGGTCCGATAAATACTCTTAGTACGGTTAAATTCCCTTATCTGTCCTTGGAGGCCACAGTAAAGACACCAATAATTTCAAAGTATCCTTTGGGCAGTAAAATAAACACCTGGGAAATTGACTTTTGGACCGATGCAAATTTAGAAAAATGTCCGTCAGGTACATTAGTAACAATGCAGATTACAGGTGATGCCGGAGCAAAAGGAGTTGCTACACTGAACTCCCCACCTTATGCGGCAGGGGTAATAGTTACCCAAGGTAGTATCTATGAGGATTGGTTTCCTGTACTGCAGGGCAGAGATGGAGATTAACAGACTATTTGAATCTAATTGTGTTAAATAAATTTCTGGGAATAAGTAAAGTTCCATTTCAGTGTAAGTGAGTTAACTCTAAGGAGATGAAGGTTATGATTCTTGTATTAGAAATTGTTGTTATTATCGCTATAATTCTAAGAAGGTTAAAACTAGAGTTGTAAAGGAGAAAGGGATGTTCCTGCTGGGAAAATGGAATAGAAAGGGGAATAAAGGGTGGATGATGTTACAAGAATTTTGCGAGATGAAAAAGTCTCTATAGTGTTTCAACCAATTAATGATTTAAAGAATAACTCTACCTATGCTTATGAGGCATTGGCCAGGGGACCGATGGGGGGGAATCTGTATTATCCAACGTCTTTATTTTCAGTTGCCCAAAAGTTAGGAAAAATTGATGAGATAGATTTGCTTTGTGTAAAGAAAGCATTACAAGAAAGTGAAGTCTTTCCGAAGGTTAAACTATTTATAAATGTTAGGCCTGCCACCCTATTGAACCGATCTCAAGATATCTTTAAACTGCTTCCAAAGGGTAGGAACATCGTTTTAGAGGTTGCAGAAATTGGATTAGGAGTAAAAATGCAAAAAGAACTGATCAGAGTTGTTCGTGAACTTAAGGAATATGGGATAAAGATTGCCCTTGATGACATAGGTGCCGGGGACAGAAACTTTACCAATCTCTGTGAAATTCCTGCAGATTTTCTTAAAATTGATAAATGCATAATCCAGGGGCTGACCAAGTTCAAGAATGGTTCAGCCCCTCACTACTTGGCCTTATTGAAAGCATTAAATACTGTTTCAAGGGAATTAGGTGCAATGGTGATCACCGAGGGGGTAGAGACTCCACTTCAGTTACAGATTGTGAGAGATGCCGGAATAAGGTTAGTCCAGGGTTTTCTTATTTCACATCCTAAGCCGGCAGGTTACTGGATTAAAAATAGGAGGGATATATGTGCTAGTGGGAGTCGATATTTGTAATACTATTTCCAACGTAAATTACGAGTTGCTTCAAAGGTTCAATATAAATCTGAAAGTATATCCGGCACCAGAAGTACCGGAGCATTTCTTCACGTCACCCGATGGCCTTAAGATCTTTGCAACCGCCCGGCCCTACTTTAGAGCGAAGGAAATGCTACATATGATTTCTGCTTCAGGATATAAACTTATTTACATGACCAGCAGGCCTAAGATGGCGGAGTTTGTAACTCGTCGGTGGTTAGATATCCACGATTTTCCTCATGGTAGAGTCGAATTTGTATCCAGTAAAGAAAAAGCAATCATGGCCCATGATGCTGGGATGGTTGCCTTTTTTGATGATGATCCCTTCGTGATAAAGGATCTAATACAAAAGGGAATTCCGAGGGTATTTGTTAAAACTGCTCCATATAATAGGCATTTTGCAAGTGAAAATGTATTTAGATTTAATGTATGGACAGAGGTGACACCTTATATTAAAAAACGTGCATAATTTGCAATACAATTACATGAAAAATGCCTACAAGACCCCTGGAAAATTATTGGCAATAGATTTACCCTACCTAACTAATGAAACGAGCTCCTGGGGCTTGCTGGGGCGGTTTACGAAGGTTTAGAAATTATATATATTCCCTAAAGTGATGATATCCAACTATTGGTTGGGGATTTTTTATTGTACGACTAAATTCGGTTCTGTTGATGGGTTTTCTTTGGGTGGCTTTACAACTTGAATTTCTAGTCTATTTAGCTAAAGAGGTGATTTCATGGCAAAGATGACAGATTTAAATGAACATATACAAGAAATGATTAATGCAGGATCGACGTTGGTTGTCGAAGACCTGGAAGAACACTGTGGTTATACTCGTTTTTCAAATGTGTTATTGAGAAATCCGGACATATCCGAATTGGATAAAATTGTATATGGATTGATTAGAAGTTTTGCCTTTGGGGATAAAATAAATGCCTTCCCCGGTCAGGACAGGCTTGCCCAATACGTTGGAAAAAGACGTGAGACAGTAAACGCTTCTCTAAACCGTCTTAAAAAACATGGACTAATTGACTGGATAAGGCGTGGTATGGGTGAAACAAACGTTTATATTATCAAGAAATTGCCTGATCAGATGATCTTGGAATACATTAACCGAGAGGCCGAACTTGAGAAGCAGCAAGAAGGAAAAAAGACGCTTGCCAGTTTGATGAAAGACCGAAGCAAAGAATTGATTCAGTCAAATCCCACGAATGTTAGCCTAGACGCACATCCGTCAATAAACCCCTTAAAATCAACGGATGTGTGTTTAGACACACATCAAGATGTTAGCCAAAACGCACATCCGTTAAAAAAACCTGTAAAATCAACTAATGTGCGTTTAGACACACATCAGACGGATGTTAGCCTAGACACACATCATGATGTGCGCCTAGACGCACACAAAGAAAACAAGTATAAGAATACAAGTATTAAAAGAACAACAACAACTACTAAGAAAGATTTTCTAAGTAAGAAAAAGGGTGACTCAGATTCTAGCTCGACGATTGAACCAGATAAGCAAGATCTGCCATCATTGGTCAGTGAGGGTAATGTTGTTGTTGTTGATAACACATCAACAACGAATTTAGAGAGCAAGAACTCAGAAAAAATCTCTGACCATGAAAATGTTGTTGTGGCTTTAGACAAAGAAGGATTTACTGACGAGGAACTGGAGGATGCTCCAGTTTTCGATTTACCAGAGGAATTGTACTCCCAATCCCTTTGGCGAAACCCACCCCAAAGGAAACCCCAGGAGCAAAAACAAAAAGATGCCGTTCAATCAGAGCAAAAAGGCATTCCTCAAGATTTAGAACTGGAGGATATTTATAAATTTATTGCCATGAACTTTGAGGTTAAGGTCGACCAAAAGTTTATTAAAAATTTGGCATTAAAACATTGGCACAAAGGGGGTCTGGAATATTTCTTAAACACTGTCTTGGCAGTTATTCAATTCGCAGAAAACAAAAAGATCAGGTTTGAAGCTGTATTAACAAAGGCGTTGGAAAAAGAATGGAAACCAAATAATAGAGTCAGATCCAAAGATCCTTTTTTGTGTAACAACCGAACCAACGACCAAGCAGATCAAAGGAAAAGAACCTTAATGCGTTCTATGTATTCTTAAAAAATATGACTGGTTCTGAAAGTTGGTTAACGCTGGTTTTATTTACAGGTTGATGGGGATAAATAATTAGGCAAAAGTAGGGCAATTGATAATGAAATTCATTATTGGAGATTGCCTTTTTTGACCCCGGCCCCCCAGGCTCCCCCGGTCGCCTTCGCGCAACTCCTTACCCCAAAGGGGAACACAACGGTGTTGAGTTGCGGAAGCCTTGCCCTGCCTGGCCCCAGGTGTATTACCGGGTGCGCGCCCAGGCCTCCGGGTCCCGGGAAACCTTGTCCAGGTTAACCAAACGTAGGAATTATATGTATTACTGGGCATTTTTAGAGATCGTTCACTTAAGTGAACAATGAGGGCATGGCCGAGCCAGGGAACCCGGACCAGGTCCCAGGGCGGCGACCCAGGAACCCCGGAACCAGGGGCCAGGATAGCAGCCGGGCGCGGAGGCCCGGCTGCCCCAGGACGAACAATAAAGAGGTGAGGCAAATGAGCACATCGGAGAGTTTTAGATTGCCAAAGGATCTGGCAGGTAAACTTCAGTCAGAGGCAATCAGAAAGCACACCACCAAAACGGCGGTCAATATTGACGCTTTGGAATATTACTTTGGTAAGCCGGAGATGGTCATGGCCATGGCGGCTTTTATGGCTTCTACGGAACTGCTGGCCATGGCCAAAAAGCAGGATGTCAAAGAGCTAAGAAAGGGGTTTATTACGCAGGCGCGGGCCTTATTGGAGGTGGACAGGGATGATTTTCACAAGGCTGGCCAGGGACAGCAAAAAGATCATAAAAGTTTTGGGTCTGGTGAATCCCCTGTTTGATACCAGGCGTGAGGACCTAACCCCCAGTGAATTTTGGCAAGCTGGAACGTACTTTACTCACCCGGCTAGGGCCAAGGCAGTCCTGGTAAACCTGGAGCCAGGGCGGCCCCTGGGCCGGGAGAACCTGGTCCACCTGGGACGCCAGGGGGCGGCACTCCTGGAGGCCAGGACCGGGATGGTCACGGACTGGTGTGGGGGGATATCGAAGGATGGTAGGCGGGTGGTGCTGGTGTTTAAGAAACTGGCCTATGATGCTAGAAATTTTCGGAGGAGGGAGTTATGGGTCGAGCCGGAGGATCTTCGGGCCTTGGCGGAGTTGGTACCCGGGCGGACAAGAAAAGGGCGTCCACGGGAACGGGTAATGGAGCGAAGGCGGTAGGGGGGGTGTTCACTTAAGTGAACGATTGGAAAGGGGGTGATGTTTGGTTTAAGAAGGTAGCTTTTTGTCTGACACAGGGGAATTAGCAAGGTTGCAGGAGAAAGGGGGAAAAACCATGAGTAAGGATTCAAATTGCGTTCACTTAAGTGAACGGGTTGCGGGAAACAAAGGGGATGTGTTGATTTTGGCTACTCCTGGTTGGGGGATGGGATGCAATCCTTTTAGTGTTAACTTTTTATCTGGGCTAAACAGGCAGGAGAACATTGTGACAGATCCAAAGGCTGATTTGTTTAAATGTTATTGGGATCCACTGATGGAGCAGAATGGGCCTGAAGGTATTCAGGAAGTAGTTACTACACAAGGATTTGACGATAATAAACAAGATTTCTATCTTTCCTTAGCTGGACTTGTTCAATACGGAGGTTTTATTAAGGACCCAGATAGAAGTTTGGCAATAATGATATTCCTGGAAAACAAACCAGTGGAACAACTTAATAAAATTTTTGAGGATGAACACCAGAGTGGAAGACTGCCGGTGTTTTTCTATGAGCGTTGGGTAAGGTATAGGAGCAGCTTGGAACAGACTGAATCAAAGGCGGGTGATTAAATGCTGTGGCGAACTCATTTAGTCATGGGCCTGGGGGCTGGATATATGGTCGCAGGATTTGACCCGGTCTTATTAGCAGTTGCCGGGGTGGGGTCCTTGCTGCCTGATCTGGACCATCCAAACAGTTGGATTGGCAATAAGATACCGGTACTACCCACGATAACAAGGGGTATATTAGGGCACCGGGGGGCACTGCATAGTTTGGCTGCCACTTTAGCCTTAGGGCTGCTTCTTGGTTTATTCTGGGGTAAGAATCTTGGTATAGCGGTGGCAGCTGGGTACCTGGCGCACCTGGTGGGGGACATGTTTACCCGATCCGGTGTGCCTTTATTATGGCCTTTGCCAATCATGGTTAAGTTGCCACTGGTGAGAACCGGTAGCATACTGGAGAGGTTTGTGGTATTTCCGGTTATGATACTGGGCCTGGTTTACTGGGCAGTGTGGCCGATGGTGTCTGGTTATGTTTGGCGGGTGATAGCATGGATTGGTTAAAAAAGGGTAATGCTGCGATGTATTTAGTATTGGCAGTGGTTTTCGGGGCCCTTGTTTTAATTTTCCCGGTGCTGGCACTGGTATTTCTCTGCATGATGGTTGCTTGGTGGGCTGGTGGGAAAGTTCTCTATACACCAGCTATTGTTTTTGTTACTGCAATTAGCCTAGGTTTAACAGCTGGATATGGGATGAAGTGTGTGCAGCAAGTACCGAGGTTTGATATGAGTTCTGGTGAATGGGTAAAATCGGATGTCCAGGCTCTATCAATTAGGTCATGGTTTTCTGCAAAGGAACTATCAAACCCGGGCAACCGAGCAGGGCGCACTGGAGTTCTTTTAGGAAGTTTGGGTGGACTGGGGGTTGCGGTAGCATTTAAGAGACGAGGGAAAAAACGGTTGCATGGACCGGGGATAGTCCAAGGGCGTCCGGTGGTCAAGGGTGGTTGGGGTGACGAAAAAGAAGCTGCTAAGATATGCGAATTTGGTCCCCCGAAGCCCGGGAAGTACGGCGGAGGTGTTGTCTTAGGAAAGTTAAACGGCCGCATTTTACGGGTGATTATTGGCCGCATGGCAATTGCAGCTCACACCGCCATTTTTGGAGCCACGGGTGCAGGTAAAACCTTTGGGTGGGTTTTGCCCAACATTGTATCAACAGCCCATGATGGTTGGTCTATGGTAATTTCAGATCCCAAGGGCGAACTCGTAGCCGGCAAGTGGAATGCCAGTGGAGAATATGAGCCGGGAATTGCTGATTGGCTGAAGAAGCAGGGCTACGAGATTATAATTTTAAACTTTAAAGATCCCAGTCAGGGTAGCCACCGGTGGAATCCGTTGTTCGAGGCCAAGGATGATGCGGAATTCCGGCAAGTTTGCGAAGCCATGATTCTCAGTGCAGGAAAGGAAAACCCGTTTTTTGCTGGTGGTGAATCAAACCTTTTTACGGCATTGATGGGATTAACCCGATATGGAAGTTTTCTTAAAGACGAAATGAGGCATATGAGAACCGTGCTTTCTTTATTGTCCTGGCCAGTGGAAAAGTTGGATGAAACTTTTGAGAAGGAGTATCGCTCAGGCCAGATACCAGTCTATTTTTATGAAAAATGGCGTGCAGCTGCTGGAATGTTTAACAACTTTGCCACCGGGGTGCAAAGTAAGGTGGCTGTTATGACGGACGGTCCTCTGGCAGCCTTAACGGCCGGTCATGATATCAATCTGTTGGCTTTGTCAAAGAAAAAAACAGCGTTGTTCTGTATCTTGCCAACTATCGGAGATCTAAAGCCTTTGCTTACTGCTTTTTATTACTTGCTTTTTAAACGGTTGGTTGAATACGCAGAGGCCAATAACAATCGGCTGCCAATACCAGTTCGGTTTATCCTAGATGAGTTTGCTAACATTGGTAGAATTCCTAATTTTTCAAACCGTATATCTTTTGATCGAGGACTTGGGATTTGCTACAACTACATTATTCAAAACCGTACCCAGTTAAATAGCCTATATGGATCTGATGTTGCAGAAACGTTTTTGGGTAACACAGATATTCGGATGGCTTTAAGGGTTAACGACGATAAAACCGCCGGTTATTTTACACGACAGCTTGGCAGTGCAGACGTTTGGGATATCTCTGAGAGAAAGGACGTAACATGGCCATGGAAGCGCATGGAAATTACCAAAAAAACGGAAAGTAAGAAAAAATTGGACTTGTTATATCCTTGGCAATTCTATGAGATGGAATTCTATACAGCTGTGGTTAGGGTACCGACTTGTCGCCCATTTTATTTAGACACGGTGGCTTTTTCAGATTTAAAAGAGTTTAAGGAGCTGTCACGGGAACCAAAAACAATTACAGATTTTGCACCAGCGGTACCTAATCATGTGCCGACACCTGCCATTCCGAGCGCTGAAGAAGAGGATGAAGCACCAACACCCCCTAAGCGACAGAGAAAAAGAAAGGAAAGCCATCCGGATCCTGCACCGGACGTAGCCAGCGTATTAGAGTTAAACAAAGGGGACGACGATATTATGAGAATGTTTGGCTAGTGGAGGTGTTTTAGGGTGACAGGTATTACTCACGCTGCGGCGGGATCTGCTGTGGGGGCGGCTCTAGCCGCCCTAGGGGGCCAGGAAGTGACGGGTGCAGTAGTTGGGGCAGTTGCAGCGTTACTTCCGGATATGGATCATCCTGGTAGTTACTCCGGCCGGATGATGAGGCCCTTGGCGGTTTGGTTGGAAGAAAAGTATGGCCACCGGAACAGCCCTACACATACGCTGCTTTTTTGTCTGACAGTAGGGTTGATTTTAGGGGTTTTCGTAGCAGGTATTATGGGCAGCGCCTTCTTAATATTCTCCGGTACCGCAGGTGCAATTTCCCATTTGGTTTTGGATGGGATGACCCGCAGTGGCATTCAGCCATTACGATTGTTCTTACCAATGCTACCAGGGAGGCAATGGAGGCGGGTCAAAGAAAAACTTGAGAGTGCATCCTGGACCCATAAAAAGTGGAGTGGTCCAATATACACCGGTAAGGACAGCAGAGAGTTTGTTCTGGCGGTGTTTTGTATTTTGTTAACTCTTTTGATTATTGGCAAACAATTATAAGCGAAAGGAACGATCAGAAGATGATGTATAAACCTGAAGGATATGTAATAACTGCTGATAGATGGGAGCAGTTGCATAATGCAAGGGAACGAAAGGCTGCCGTTGAAGCAGTTGTGGACCGAGTAACCTGGGTAAGTGAAATTCCTGTCTGGATGCTGGATATGGGGGATGGAATAATCGGTATGGTACCCTTTGGTGAAACGGGTCTGGATTCAAAGGAAACCATGGTTCGGTTTGTGGGACAG